>NZ_JAJMPA010000008.1 GCF_020991475.1 Pedobacter sp. MC2016-14 | reverse complement strand
AAAAGAGGCTGTATCACAAATCGATGCAGCCTCTTTGTATTTTATCAACAATTGTTTGTCTTTAGCACATCTACGCAAATTTTCTGATTTTATTATTGTTATAATTTGCTGATATTCTTATATTTACGTCATAATAATCGATGTTTATGGCAGCAAGAAAACCAGTGTTTAGGCCCTACCAGCAGAATCAGCTCATGGCACTTCCTCCCAGCTTTGATGAGCTGATACCGGCGGATCATACCGTTCGGGTTGTAAACGATGTGATCAACGCTGTAAACATTGAACCGCTATTGAAGGCCTACCATGTACGCGGGGGCTCCAACTATCACCCTCTTTTGCTATTAAAGGTTTTGGTATATGGATATGTGACCAATATCTATTCCAGCCGCAAGCTTGCCGAGGCCTGCCGGGAAAGAATACCTTTTATGTGGTTGAGTGCAATGAGTAAACCTGACCACAACACCATCAACCGCTTTCGTGGAGTACGTCTTAAACACGCACTTCGGAGTGTATTTGAAGAGGTCGTAAAGCTTCTGGCAGAAGAAGGCCTGCTGAGTATAGACCAGGTTTATACCGACGGGACTAAGATTGAGGCTAATGCAAATAAATATACTTTCGTGTGGAGGAAATCTATCCAGACCAATAAGGAAAAGATGAAAAAGCAGCTGGAAGAGATCTGGAACTATGCACAGCATATCGCAGCTGATGAAGATCTGATGCCAGAACCGCCTACTGCGGCTAACATTAATAAAGAAAGCGTAAAGGCAACCGTTGAAAAATTGAATAAGGTACTGGCAGATAATGACCAGGCAGATAAAAAGGTAAAAGCCAAACTACGTTACATCAATAAAAACTTCCCTGCAAACATTGCTAAATACGAGCAGCAGGAAGTTATCCTGGAAACAAGAAATAGTTATAGCAAAACAGATACCGATGCCACTTTCATGAGAATGAAGGAGGATCACATGTTGAATGGGCAGCTCAAGCCCGGGTATAATGTGCAGATATCCAGCTCGAACCAGTTCATTGTAAATTATACCATCCATCACAATCCTACCGATACTACAACCTTAAAAGCGCATTTGGAACAACATAAAAGCAGCTTTGGTACAGCACCTAAGAAACTTACCGCGGATGCCGGTTACGGATCGGAGGAAAACTACACCCTGCTTGAAGGGGAAAAGGTAACAGCTTATGTAAAATACAACAGCTTTGATAAGGGGCAGAACGAGAACTACAACAGCAAGTTTCCCTTTGCTGCTGAGAAATTGTTTTACAATGACCAGCAAGATGTTTATATCTGCCCGATGGGCCAGAAAATGCATTATATAGGGAATATCATTAATAAAACCAGTACAGGGTTTGTACAGACCTACAAAAGATACCAGGCTGAAAACTGTGCAGCCTGTCCGCTGAACGGTGTTTGCCACAAGTCAAAAGGCAACCGGATCATTGATATAAATGTGAACCTGAAAAGACAGAAGCAACAGGCCTACGAGCTGTTGAATACAGAAGAAGGAATAAGGCGCAGGAAAAAACGGTGCTTTGATGTCGAACCTGTCTTTGCCAACATCAAACAGAACCACGGGTTCCGTCGCTTCATGCTCCGTGGTAAGGAAAAGGTCGAAATCGAATGGGGATTGTTGGCAATCGCACAGAACCTAAGGAAAAAGGCAGCATAGAAAGCCGCTTTTTGCGCCAAAAAATCCATCTCAAGATGGTCATATCTAAAAATACGATTATTGGCTTGATCCATAACTAGCTATCCAAACTAAAATCAGAAAAATCGAGATATAAAAAAGAGGCTGATCATTTGTCAATGATACAGCCTCTTTTT
>NZ_JAJMPA010000007.1 GCF_020991475.1 Pedobacter sp. MC2016-14 | reverse complement strand
GATTATAAGCTTTTATATATACCCCAAACCCACAAATGCTGGATCTTTAGGTAGAAATGCTTAGCCTGTTGCAAGTGATTGTAACGTCTACAGCTAATAATACATCAATAGCCCTTTGTAATCTATTTGCGAACTTTAATAGTAATTATTGAATATATGTAGTTGGCTTTATTGTGGCTTAGAGCCACTACTCGAACTTTATTTTTTGTTTAGTCAATGAGTAGTAATGTTTTATATATTAATCATATTACTTATATTTGTTTAATATATAATACATTATGAAAGAGACCATCCTTCTTTTACCAAAAGCCCAGAAGCTACTTGATACTTTGGGTGAAAATATAAGACTTTCGCGTTTAAGGAGAAAGTTAAGTGTTATGCAAGTTGCGGAACGTGCTGGTATTAGCAGGGCAACACTTTGGCAGATTGAACGTGGAAAGCCTACTGTAACTATGGGTGCTTATTTTCAAGTTTTATTCGTACTGGGATTGGAAGCAGATTTTTTGAAACTTGCAGCGGATGATGAACTTGGACGTAAGATTCAGGATGCTGGCTTGTTAATTAAAGACAGAGCTGCTAAAAAATAGAGAGATGGCTAATAAAAATAATAGAATATTTGTCTATGCGGACTGGCAAGAACTACTTGAGCCAATTTTGGTCGGTTCATTGATGTGTAATAAGCTAAGAGGCAAAGAAATATTTTCTTTTGAATATACATCTTCCTGGTTACAATCTGACTTTGGTTATAATCTCGATCCTGATTTACAATTTTTTCCGGGCCAGCAATACGTTCGGGATGACAAGCCTAATTTTGGGTTATTCTTAGATTCATCTCCAGATAGGTGGGGGAGGGTTTTGATGCGGCGACGGGAAGCTATTGTTGCCAGGTTGGAAAACAGGAAAGCGGAGACATTGTATGAAACAGATTATTTATTGGGAGTATATGACGAGAACCGGATGGGTGCATTGCGCTTTAAAACTGCTGAAGATGGTCCTTTTTTAAGTCATGAAAAAAAATTAGCTGCACCTGCCTGGACCAAGCTTAGGGATTTGGAATATGCAAGCCTGCAATTGGAAAAAGAGGGGTACGGTGATGATGATGAAGAGCTGAAATGGCTTAACATGCTGATGGCTCCAGGATCTTCTTTAGGAGGTGCAAGACCAAAGGCGAGTGTGACAGATTTAGAGGGGCAGTTGTGGATTGCGAAGTTTCCTAGTACCAATGACTTATATGATGTAGGCGCTTGGGAAATGGTAGTACACCAGTTGGCATTAGAAGCTGGTTTAAATGTACCTCCTGCGCAATTGATGAAATTTTCGGGTAGGCACCACACATTTTTAACAAAACGTTTTGACCGTAAATCTTCTGAGTGGCGAATACATTTTGCTTCTGCTATGACTCTACTCGGACATAAAGATGGGGCCGATTACCATGCAGGGACGAGCTACCTGGACTTAGTTTCTTTTATTCTACAAAATGGGTATCAGATTAATGAAAACCTGAAGGAGCTATGGCGCAGAATCGCATTTAATGTATTGGTGAAAAATACTGATGATCATTTACGTAACCATGGATTTCTTTTACAGAAGGATGGATGGATACTGTCGCCAGCTTATGATATGAATGCAGTTCCTTCAGGAACGGGATTGACTTTAAATATATCTGATGAGGATAATTCTTTAGATCTGGATTTGGTGATGGAGGTGGCTCCGTATTTTAGATTAAGCGCAACGGAAGCGCTTCAAATTATGCTGCATCTTAAAAAAACAGTTGGAAGCTGGAAGACTGTTGCTGCTCACTATAAAATTTCAAACCGGGAACTATCGCTGATGGCCCCTGCTTTCCATATGCAATAGCTTTGCAATACAATTGAAAGATACAGCGAAACAGACATTCCGTTAATTTGTTTTGGAGGGGTAATAATTTTTTATGGTTGTTTATCATGTTGTTATGTAATTTTTGGTGATATAATTAAGATTTA
>NZ_JAJMPA010000006.1 GCF_020991475.1 Pedobacter sp. MC2016-14 | reverse complement strand
ACTTTGAACTGAGGGATGGAATACTAAGACCATGCTGAAACAGGAAGTGTAGACGAAGAAGATATAAAGAAGGCGGCCGTGAGGACTTAGCCGAGAAGTTCATTAAAGAGATGTCATTTTATAAAAACGCAGTAGGGTAAACAGGTACGCTTTTCAAAGTACATGAGAACTACAGGTTTTTTGGGTTTAATTCTATCAGACAATACAAAATAGAATAAAGACTATTATTAATACAAGTTAAGAATGGTCAGCGTTCAAACACAACATTTACAATGGAGAGTTTGATCCTGGCTCAGGATGAACGCTAGCGGCAGGCCTAATACATGCAAGTCGAACGATATTTTCCAGCTTGCTGGGGAAGAAAGTGGCGCACGGGTGCGTAACGCGTATGCAACCTACCTTAATCAGGGGGATAGCCCGAAGAAATTCGGATTAACACCGCATAAAAACACAGTACAGCATTGTACAATGTTCAAATATTTATAGGATTAAGATGGGCATGCGTGTCATTAGCTAGTTGGCGGGGTAACGGCCCACCAAGGCGACGATGACTAGGGGATCTGAGAGGATGACCCCCCACACTGGTACTGAGACACGGACCAGACTCCTACGGGAGGCAGCAGTAAGGAATATTGGTCAATGGAGGCAACTCTGAACCAGCCATGCCGCGTGCAGGAAGACAGCCCTCTGGGTCGTAAACTGCTTTTATTCGGGAATAAACCTCAATACGTGTATTGAGCTGAATGTACCGAAGGAATAAGGATCGGCTAACTCCGTGCCAGCAGCCGCGGTAATACGGAGGATCCAAGCGTTATCCGGATTTATTGGGTTTAAAGGGTGCGTAGGCGGCTTTTTAAGTCAGGGGTGAAAGACGGTAGCTCAACTATCGCAGTGCCCTTGATACTGAAGAGCTTGAATGAACTAGAGGTAGGCGGAATGTGACAAGTAGCGGTGAAATGCATAGATATGTCACAGAACACCGATTGCGAAGGCAGCTTACTATGGTTTTATTGACGCTGAGGCACGAAAGCGTGGGGATCAAACAGGATTAGATACCCTGGTAGTCCACGCCCTAAACGATGAATACTCGCTGTTAGCGATACACAGTTAGCGGCTAAGCGAAAGCGTTAAGTATTCCACCTGGGGAGTACGCCCGCAAGGGTGAAACTCAAAGGAATTGACGGGGGCCCGCACAAGCGGAGGAGCATGTGGTTTAATTCGATGATACGCGAGGAACCTTACCCGGGCTTGAAAGTTAGTGAATCATTTAGAGATAGATGAGTCCGCAAGGACACGAAACTAGGTGCTGCATGGCTGTCGTCAGCTCGTGCCGTGAGGTGTTGGGTTAAGTCCCGCAACGAGCGCAACCCCTATGTTTAGTTGCCAGCACGTCAAGGTGGGGACTCTAAACAGACTGCCTGTGCAAACAGAGAGGAAGGAGGGGACGACGTCAAGTCATCATGGCCCTTACGTCCGGGGCTACACACGTGCTACAATGGATGGTACAGAGGGCAGCAAGCTGGCAACAGCAAGCGAATCTCAAAAAGCCATTCACAGTTCGGATAGAGGTCTGCAACTCGACCTCTTGAAGTTGGATTCGCTAGTAATCGCGTATCAGCAATGACGCGGTGAATACGTTCCCGGGCCTTGTACACACCGCCCGTCAAGCCATGGAAGTTTGGGGTACCTAAAGTATGTAACCGCAAGGAGCGTCCTAGGGTAAAACAGATAACTGGGGCTAAGTCGTAACAAGGTAGCCGTACCGGAAGGTGCGGCTGGAATACCTCCTTTCTGGAGTAGATTAGACTACTTACTGCGTTAAAATGATATAAAATGACAAAAGATCTCAAAAAAGAAAACCCATAGGATGAAACATCGTTATAGTGTTCCCCTACTGCAGTAAAGACAAAATAGTCCCGTAGCTCAGTTGGTTAGAGCACTACACTGATAATGTAGGGGTCAGCAGTTCAAATCTGCTCGGGACTACATTAGGTATAAATCTTAAGGGGGATTAGCTCAGCTGGCTAGAGCGCCTGCCTTGCACGCAGGAGGTCAACGGTTCGACTCCGTTATTCTCCACCATCACCGTTACCTGTTATAAAAGGTAAGGAAATAGGAAGGGCGCCTTGATAGGCGACCGTCCCGGGATAGAAAAGTTCTTTGACATATTGGAAGAAGTTAAAAAAGAAGAGCAAACAACAATAGAGACGTTGTTTGAAGGACAAAAGATGAAAGATTAAAGAACGATGACTTCGGTCTTTGTTCCTTGATCCATAATCGTTATTCTTTAAACGACAGAACAAAAAAAGCATTTCCATAGGCGCAAAAGGCTATGGAGAGAAGAAAGTAAGAAAGAGTACACAGGGGATGCCTTGGCTCTCAGAGGCGATGAAGGACGTGATAAGCTGCGATAAGCACTGGGGATTAGCAAATATGAATTGATCCGGTGATTTCCGAATGGGGAAACCTGGCTGGTTGAAGACCAGTCGCATTACGATGCGCAAACCTGCCGAACTGAAACATCTAAGTAAGCAGAGGAAGAGAAAATAATAATGATTTCCTAAGTAGTGGCGAGCGAACGGGAAAGAGCCCAAACCATTCATGTTACGGCATGTGTGGGGTTGTAGGACTACGATGTGATTATAATGCAATGAAGTGGAACAGGATGGGAAGCCTGGCAATATAGCGTGAGAGCCGCGTACACGTAAATACCATTAGTCTAGTAGTATCCTGAGTACCGCGAGGTCGGAGACGCCTTGTGGGAATCTGCCGGCACCATCCGGTAAGGCTAAATACTCCTGAGAGACCGATAGTGAACCAGTACCGTGAGGGAAAGGTGAAAAGAACCCCGAACAGGGGAGTGAAATAGAACCTGAAACTGTGTACTTACAAGCGGTCGGAGCGTCCAGGTGGCGTGACGGCGTGCCTTTTGCATAATGAGCCTACGAGTTACTCTTCTCTGGCAAGGTTAAGTGTTTAAGACACGGATCCGCAGCGAAAGCGAGTCTGAATAGGGCGTATAGTCAGGGGAGGTAGACGCGAAACCTTGTGATCTACCCATGGACAGGTTGAAGGTGCGGTAACACGTACTGGAGGACCGAACCGATAAACGTTGAAAAGTTTCCGGATGATCTGTGGGTAGGGGTGAAAGGCTAATCAAACTGGGAAATAGCTCGTACTCCCCGAAATGTTTTTAGGAACAGCGTTGATATAAAGTTATATAGAGGTAGAGCTACTGATTGGGTGCGGGGGAGTCAAATCCTACCAAATCCAGACAAACTCCGAATGCTATATAATATGATCAGCAGTGAGGCCCGGGGTGCTAAGGTCACGGGCCGAGAGGGAAAGAACCCAGACCATCAGCTAAGGTCCCCAAGTTACTACTAAGTTGAACTAACGAGGTGCGATTGCACAGACAGCTAGGATGTTGGCTTGGAAGCAGCCATTCATTTAAAGAGTGCGTAACAGCTCACTAGTCGAGCGATCGTGCATGGATAATAAACGGGCATAAAGTAGTACACCGAAGCTATGGGTAATATTAATATTACGGTAGGGGAGCATTCCAGCGGCAGCGAAGTTATGACGTAAGTTGTGGTGGAGCTTCTGGAAAAGCAAATGTAGGCATAAGTAACGATAAGGCGGGAGAGAAACCCGCCCACCGAAAGGATAAGGTTTCCTGATCAACGCTAATCGGATCAGGGTTAGTCGGGACCTAAGGAGAACCCGAAGGGGAAATTCGATGGACAACTGGTTAATATTCCAGTACTTTTTATAACTGCGATGTGGGGACGGAGTAGTGACACTGCCGCGATCTGACGGAATAGATCGTTAAAGACTGTAGGTATTGGAGAGGTAGGCAAATCCGCCACTCTAGCTAAAGGTTGATAGTACCGCGAGGCTTCGGCTGAGTGGATAGCGCAGGTAATCAGACTTCCAAGAAAAACCGCTAAGCTTCAGGTTATAAAAACCCGTACCGCAAACCGACACAGGTATCCGGGAAGAGAATTCTAAGGTGCTCGAGTGAATCATGGCTAAGGAACTCGGCAAAATGGCCCTGTAACTTCGGGAGAAGGGGCGCTGACAGCAATGTCAGCCGCAGTGAAAAGGCCCAGGCGACTGTTTAACAAAAACACATGGCTTTGCAAAATCGAAAGATGAAGTATAAGGCCTGACACCTGCCCGGTGCTGGAAGGTTAAGAGGGGATGTCATTCGCAAGGAGAAGCATTGAATCGAAGCCCCAGTAAACGGCGGCCGTAACTATAACGGTCCTAAGGTAGCGAAATTCCTTGTCGGGTAAGTTCCGACCTGCACGAATGGTGTAACGATCTGGGCGCTGTCTCAGCCATGAGCTCGGTGAAATTGTGGTCCCGGTGAAGACGCCGGGTACCCGCAACGGGACGGAAAGACCCCATGCACCTTCACTACAATTTAACATTGCCATTGGATACAGGATGTGTAGGATAGGTGGGAGACAATGAAGCGGGTTCGCCAGGATTCGTGGAGTCAACGTTGAAATACCACCCTTTCTGTATTCGGTGTCTAACCCCACTAGTTGGGGGACATTGTTTGATGGGTAGTTTGACTGGGGTGGTCGCCTCCAAAAAGGTAACGGAGGCTTTCAAAGGTAAGCTCAATACGCTTGGTAACCGTATGAGGAGTGCAATAGCATAAGCTTGCTTGACTGTGAGGCAGACAAGCCGAGCAGGGTCGAAAGACGGATATAGTGATCCGGTGGTTCTGCATGGAAGGGCCATCGCTCAAAGGATAAAAGGTACGCTGGGGATAACAGGCTGATCTCCCCCAAGAGCTCATATCGACGGGGAGGTTTGGCACCTCGATGTCGGCTCGTCACATCCTGGGGCTGGAGAAGGTCCCAAGGGTTCGGCTGTTCGCCGATTAAAGTGGCACGCGAGCTGGGTTCAGAACGTCGCGAGACAGTTCGGTCCCTATCTGTTGTGGGCGTAGGAATTTTGAGTGGGGCTGACCTTAGTACGAGAGGACCGGGTTGGACTAGCCTCTAGTGAATCTGTTGTTCCGCCAGGGGCATTGCAGAGTAGCTACGCTGGGAATAGATAAGCGCTGAAAGCATCTAAGTGCGAAACTAGCCACGAGATGAGAATTCCATATAGGACCGTAGCAGACTACTACGTTGATAGGTTACAGATGTAAAGGTGGTGACATCAAAGTCGAGTAATACTAATCATCCGAAGCTTTCAAAAGCAGAATACTGTTGTTTGTTCTTCAAACTAACTTCTTTCAATAATATGTCATTGTTATATTAGTGAAAACAAGCCTGAATTGTTTAAAAGCAACTCAGAGATATACCAACTAAATAACCTTAAAAATATTTAGGTGCCTATATCGGTGGTGTCCACCTCTTCCCATTCCGAACAGAGAAGTTAAGCCCACCAGAGCCGATGGTACTGCGGTAACACGTGGGAGAGTAGGTCGGTGCCAAATCTTAAAGAAAGCCTGATAGAAAATCTATC
>NZ_JAJMPA010000005.1 GCF_020991475.1 Pedobacter sp. MC2016-14 | reverse complement strand
CAAATCATTTTAAATGAAGTTTAAACTGAAAAACTCTCGCCACATCCACAAGATCGGCTGGCGTTAGGATTATGAAAGTTAAATCCTTTTCCGTTTAACCCATCTGAAAAATCAAGTTCCGTTCCAGCAAGGTATAAAAATGACTTCATATCTAATGCTATCCTGATCCCTTTGTCTTCAAAAAACTGATCACCGGTTTTCTCTTCATTATCGAAATCAAGATTATAAGATAAACCAGAACATCCACCACCCTTAACAGAAACGCGAAGAAAATACGTAGTATCCATTTGCGAGTCGGCCATTAGGTGGTCAATTTTACTTTTTGCTTTATCAGTGATCGTAATCATAGTTTTATTTTTTTTTATTTAGTAGCTAACTACTAAAATACTATTAGTGGTGAGATTTTGCAAGCTCTATTGGAGCCATGCCATTTTTAACGCGATAATCGTTAATAGCAGATTTAATTGCGTCTTCTGCCAAAACAGAACAATGAATCTTTACAGGTGGCAATGCCAGTTCTTCTACAATATCCATATTGTCTATTGCCATAGCTTCATCAACAGTTTTTCCTTTTAACCATTCCGTTGCCAAAGATGAAGACGCAATTGCTGAACCACATCCAAATGTCTTAAATTTTGCATCAGTGATTACATTATTCGCATCAACTTCAATTTGAAGACGCATTACGTCACCACATTCAGGTGCGCCTACAAGACCTGTACCTACTGATTTACTATCTTTATTTAAAGTACCAACATTGCGGGGGTTGGTATAGTGTTCCATTACTTTTTCTGAATATGCCATTTTTTTTCCTCCAGGCTGTTAAGCCATTTTAATATTATTTAATTACTGCAGTGCTATTAATGCTCTGCCCATTCAATTTTACTAAGATCAATTCCTTCTTTAAACATTTCCCAAAGTGGAGAAAGGTCTCTTAAGTGATTTACCGCTTTTTTAGTGTTTTCAATCGCATAATCAACTTCCTCTTCTGTTGTAAATCTTCCAAGTCCAAACCTGATGGATGAATGTGCAAGATCATCAGATAATCCTAAGCTTTTTAACACATAAGATGGCTCTAAAGAAGCCGATGTACAAGCTGAACCTGAAGATACCGCCAGATCTTTCATTGCCATCATTAAGCCTTCTCCTTCAACATATTTAAATGAAATATTGGCTACATGTGGCAAACGGTGCTCTACATTACCATTTACATAACTTTCTTCCATCACTGTCAAAGCACTTTCAAGCTTATCTCTTAGTCCAGAAAGACGTTTCGCTTCTTCGTCCATTTCAAGGCGGCACAATTCACATGCTTTACCTAAACCAACAATTCCCGGTACATTAAGCGTTCCTGAGCGCATACCGCGTTCATGGCCACCGCCATCCATTTGTGCGGTTACTTTAACCCTTGGGTTTTTTCTGCGTACGTATAGTGCACCTACACCTTTAGGACCGTACATTTTATGTGCAGAGAAAGCCATGATGTCAATTCCATCAGCATTTACATCTACAGGTATCTTTCCTACAGCCTGTGTGGCATCAGTCATAAATAAAGCACCAAACTTATGGGCAATAGCTGAAATTTCTTTGATGGGCTGTATAACACCAATTTCATTGTTACCATACATAATGGTCACAAGAATAGTCTGTTCAGTCATTGCTGCTTCTAATTCAGCAAGATCTATCAGGCCATCAGCTTTTACATTTAGATAAGTAATTTTTGCGCCTAGTTTCTCTAAATGTTTACAGGTATCTAAAACAGCTTTATGTTCGGTAGTAGCAGTAATGATATGATTACCTTTTTCCTGGTACATTTCAAATACACCTTTGATACCTAAATTGTCGGCTTCAGTTGCGCCCGAAGTAAAAATAATTTCCTTTTCTGTACAACCAATCAGTTTTGCAACTTGTTCACGGGCATAATCAACGCCTTCTTCAGCAACCCATCCAAAGGCATGGTTACGGCTCGCTGCATTTCCGAATTTGTTAGTTAAATATGGTAGCATAGCTTCCAATACCCTTGGATCAAGGGGAGTGGTTGCATTGTTGTCAAGATAAATAGGAAGTTCCATTGTATATTTACGTATTATTTATTAAGCAAAGATATGAAAAAAGATAACCAACAATTCTAAAATAGCCCTATGAACATCGGTTTTAATGGTGCATTTTTACATTTATATAACTTACAAATCAATTATGAAGAAAATTGAACATATAGGGATAGCAGTTAAAGACCTTGAACTGTCCTGTAGTATTTATGAACAGTTACTTGGGACAGGTTGTTATAAAAAGGAAAATGTAAGCTCAGAGAATGTAGATACGGCATTTTTTTTAGTTGGGCCAAATAAAATTGAGCTGTTAGCGGCAACTGACAAACTGGGCACTATATCTAAATTTATAGAAAACAAAGGTGAAGGGCTTCATCACATTGCATTTGAAGTTGATGATATTTTACAGGAAATGGACAGGTTAAAAGCCGAGGGATTTCAACTTTTAAGCGAGCTGCCAAAACCAGGAGCAGACAATAAACTAGTTTGTTTTGTTCATCCAAAACAAGCCAGTGGAGTTTTGATAGAACTTTGCCAGGAGATAAAATTAGGCAAAGAGTGTTAATTATTAAATATTTTTCTTACATACTTGCTATTGAGAAATATAATTCGGATATTTGCATCCTTTAAAAATAAGCGACAATATATAAAAAATATTATAATATGAAAAAAGATCTTCATCCATCAAGCTATAGATTTGTTGTGTTCAAAGACATGTCTAATGAATATGCATTTTTAACAAAATCTTGTGTAGAGACTAAAGAAACAACCGTTTGGGAAGATGGAAACGAATATCCTCTTTATAAACTAGAGATCTCGCATACTTCACATCCGTTTTACACTGGTAAAATGAAATTGGTAGATACTGCTGGTCGTATTGATAAATTCAAAACTCGTTACGCTAAGAAGTAATTCTAAAATAAAAGAAATAATTTTGAAGTCCCGGTGCAATAGCGTCGGGACTTTTTTTATTTTTGTCGCTTATGACAGTCAATTTATTTGATGATGGTGCCTGGGAATCCCTAAGACCACTTACTTATACCCGGCCGGTGGCAGATCTTCGGGTCGGTATTTTAACCATAGCAGAAAAATGGGCTAAACATCTTGATATGGAAACTGGTTTTAGTACTCAAAGTTACCTGAGTGCCAAGTTTAGGTCAGTCAAATCTGCTAGCTTTTCTATTAATGGTTCTGTATGTCCCGATGAGCAATTGGTTTATGAAATAAGAAATTTAAAAGTTGGTGAATCTCTTGTTAAAAAGGACATTTTAATAGCTTATGCACCGGTTCCGGAAAGCCAATTTTATACAGCTCACGATTTTACGTCCAAAGAATATTCCCATGACCTTACCAGGTTGGTATTTCCAGAAGATATATTTAAATTTAATGATGCCGAGTTAAAAAAGGATTTTAAGTTACTCACAGTTGGAAGAATCTCTGCGAAGCTAAGTGCAACGAATAGTTTTATTGGTGACTCTATTTTTGTGGAAGAAGGTGCCACTGCAGAATGTTCTACGTTTAATAGTTTGAATGGACCAATTTACCTGGGTAAAAATAGTGAGATTTGGGAAGGATGTAACATCAGAGGGTCTTTTGCTTTGGGCGAAAATTCTCAGGTAAAAATGGGTTCAAAAATATATGGTCAAACCACCATCGGGCCTTACAGTAGGGTTGGGGGAGAAATCAATAATGCCATTATATGGGGTTATTCCTCCAAAGGACATGAAGGTTATCTCGGTAATTCTGTTGTAGGGCAATGGTGTAATATTGGTGCAGATAGTAACAATTCAAATCTGAAAAATAACTATGCAGAAGTGAAACTATGGGAGTATGCAAAAGAAAGTTTCAGAAAGACGGGTTTGCAGTTCTGCGGACTAATTATGGCTGATCACGCAAAGTGTGGTATAAATACAATGTTCAATACAGGAACAGTTGCAGGGGTTAGCGCCAATATTTTTGGATCTGGTTTCCCCAGAAACTTTATTCCTGATTTTGCCTGGGGTGGCGCGCAGGGATTTGAAACGTATAGCCTGGAGAAAATGTTTGACACGGCAGCTAAAGTATACTCGCGCAGAGCGCTTGAGTTTGATCAGCAGGAAAAAGATATGTTGACAGAAATTTATAATATTACCGCCAAATACAGGCATTTTTAAATCAATTAAGGCATTTTACTATGAGATGTCTAATAATAAATTAAACATTATGAGAAAAAAAATTGTAGCTGGAAACTGGAAAATGAACTTAGATTATGCCGCAGGCATATCGGTTTTTTCTGAGATCGTTAATATGGTTAAAGATGAAAAAAATGGTAGTCAGGATGTGGTAATCTGCGCGCCGTTTATTCACTTAAACAGCTTGTCGAAATTAGGTGGCGAAACTGTTAAAATTGGTGCTCAAAACTGCCATCAGAATGAAAGCGGTGCATTTACCGGCGAGATTTCTGCTGGAATGATTAAATCAGTAGGCTGCGAATATGTACTCATAGGCCATTCAGAGCGCAGACAATACTTTGCTGAAACTGATGCATTGTTGGCTGAAAAAACAGTTATTGCATTGAAAAACAATTTGATTCCAATATTTTGTATTGGAGAAACACTTGATGAACGAAATAACGGGAGTTATTTTGAAGTGATTAAATCTCAACTTGAAAATGGATTGTTTAGTTTGGATGCAGAAAGTTTCTCTAAAATAATAGTTGCGTATGAACCCGTTTGGGCTATCGGTACGGGCTTAACTGCTAGTTCTGACCAGGCACAGGAGGTGCATGCCTTCATTAGAAAGGAGATCTCGGAGAAATACAGTATGGCTATCGCTGACGCAACAAGCATTTTATACGGCGGAAGTTGCAATCCTAAAAATGCAGATGAGTTGTTCGCTCAAAAAGATATTGATGGAGGATTGATTGGAGGAGCTTCTTTAAAATCACGTGACTTTATGGACATCATTAAGGCTTTTAATTCCTAATGAAATATATACAAGTTGCATTTATTTTTACAGCGATAGCGGATTATCAGCAAGATCTTTTGATAAACGAACTTGCTGAAATTGGCTTTGATACTTTTGAAGATACCGAAGCTGGTTTTGATGCTTTTATTCAAGCTGATCAGTTTCAAATTGAACAGCTTGATGTTGTTTTAGTATCATTAAAAGAAGAACTGGATTTTTCCTATCTGATTAAGGAAGTCGCTGATGAAAACTGGAACAAGGAGTGGGAGAAAAATTTTGAGCCCCTGATAATTTCGGATCAATGTTATGTAAGGGCAACTTTTCATCAGCCACAGGATAAATATCCATATCAGATTATTATAGACCCAAAAATGGCTTTTGGTACAGGTCATCATCAAACCACAACAATGATGATGGAGTATATTTTAGAAACTGATTTTCAACAGAAAATAGTGCTTGATATGGGTTGTGGCACTGGGATATTGGCTATTTTAGCGGCTATGAAAGGGGCAAGGGATCTTACAGCCATAGATTATGATGATGTCTGTTACGAAAGCACAAAAGAAAATATGCAATTAAATAATTGTACATATATAAAGGCAATCTGTGGTGGTAAAGAGGTTATTCCCAGTGAAAGGTACGACGTCATACTCGCAAATATTAATAGGAACATTTTGTTGGATCAAATTCAAACTTATGCTGAAGTTCTAAGAACGGATGGATCAATTTACTTTAGCGGATTTTACGAATATCCTGATTTGGACATGATAAGGGATGCCTGTAGGGATTTTGGAATTAATTATGTTAGTCACAAAAAAAATGGAGATTGGGTAGCTGCACATTTTAAAATGTCGTAGTCTTATGCATTAGGTGTTAAAAAGTTAAATAAATGGAGTTTTATGTGCTATATAATGAAATAAATTAACTGTTTGGGATGTTAATTGAGGCTGAGGGAAATATAAGCGAATTTTTACAAAATATATTTTGGTTTCTTTCTATATACTGTGCAAAAATTATGTACATTCGATAATTTATTTTAACATAGAAATATAAATGTTTATTGAAATAGATGTTTAGACAACGTTTAAAAACGTTAAATTGCATTTTTTAATGATACTGATCATATAAAAGTAAGTCATTAGTATTTACTTTTAAGTAAGCACATTTATTGAAAAGGTTGTCCAATCAAAAATAGATGTATTGATAATGGCAAAGAGTTGAATACTAGTAATAATAATAAATAATACACACCTAAAATTTAATTATGAATATCATCGGTAAAAACATCAGACACCTTCGTCAAAAGAATGGCTGGAGTCAGGGAGAAGTAGCAAAACGACTAAATATCTCCATTCCAGCTTTTTCTAAGATAGAAACAGGTATTACTGATATCAACATCTCAAGGCTTGGACAAATCGCAAACTTATTTGAAGTTTCGACTATGGATATTATCTCAAAAGAGGGTGAAAATCCACAGTCACGTAATTTTGAAGAAATTGCAAACCTTAAAGAAAAATTGGCGCAGAGAGAAGATGAAGTGATTAAACTTCAGAAAAAAGTGATTGAGCTTTACGAAGAAATCAGAGAAAAATAGTTTCTAAAATACCTTATGCAACGTTAGGTGCCGCTTCCCAAAAGTGGCACCAGTTGCTTCATGGATAGAAAGCATTTTATCGTTAAAATCCCCAACCCACGAGAGTTCAAGTTCATCATATTGGTTTTTTGGCAGAACATACTCTTTAAGTTTTATAAAAAGAGCAGACTCAAGTCCATGTTTTTGAAATGCTGATTTTGTTCCCATAACAATAGCACGCATTCTGTTCACACCTTTCCATCTTCTATACACAAACTTTATTTTTTCAATCAACCCTAATTTCCCTTTAAAATCTTTTATAAATTGATTTGCATCAGGAATAATAACAACAAATGAAGCTGGTTCCCCGTTGATATAAGCGAACCAAATCAACTTTTCGTCCATTATTGTTTCCATCTGCTTAAAACTCTCCTGAAGGGTCTCTTTTTTGATGGGTACAAAATTTTCAAAATCTTTCCAGCCATCATTATAGATTTCCATAAGATCTGAAATATATTTATCAGGATTTTTTCTGGAGAAATGTTCAAATGTATATCCAGGCTTATTTGTTACCCAGGTAGCAATTTTGGTGAAACGCTCTGGGAATGGTTTTTTTACTGCCAGGTGATTGGTGATTTGCTGGTAAGCAGTGGCAAATCCATAATTTTCGAAGAGTGAATGATAATAAGTTGGATTATAATTCATCCCATAAGATGGAGGACTGAAGCCTTCTACAAGTAAACCCCAGAAAGTATCGTTCTCGCCAAAGTTTATTGGTCCATCCATTGCTTGCATTCCCTGTTCTTTCAACCATTTTTCTGCTGTAGAAAATAGCTCAAATGCAGCATCTTGATCATTTATACACTCAAAAAAACCTACTCCACCAGTCGGTTGTGGGTACTGGTACGCTTTTTTATCATTCACAAAGGCTGCAATTCTTCCTATACAGTTTCCGTTTTGGTCTTTCAGGATCCACCTTGTGCATTTTCCATGTTGAAAAAAAGGATTTCTTTTCGGGTCAAATACATGTTCCAGGTCCTTGTCAAGAGGAGCTATCCAATTCTTGTCCTCCGCATAAATATTGCGTGGAAGATTTAGAAAATCTTTAATCGTTTTGGCATCACTAACCTGGCTTATCTGCATGTACTTACTATGGGTTTAAAATAAAAAGCATCCTTTAAGGATGCTTTAAAAATATAAATCTACGGATTAATAATCATCTTCATCATCCGAACCGAAATCATCGAAAGTATCCAAGTCATCTAGCGGAACATCGAAATCTTCTTCTTCGTCGTCATAATTGTTTCTAATCTTATCGTTAGAAAGTTCTTTGTTTTCATCATTTTCAGATGGATCATTTAAAGGATTTTTGCTGTTTGATTTTTTAGGGCTACTCATTACTAAAAGAATAAATTTAACGCAGTCAAAAGTAAGATAAAAAGCGTTTTTCTAAAAATTTTTTGAAAATATTTCCAAACACATACTTCAAAAAAAAAGGTAAAGTTTTTGACTTTACCTTTTTTAACACACAAATGAAACCTGAATTGAGATATTGTTTTAGGTTAAGAAAATATCTGAATCAATTCTATAAGAACTTTTTTTTGCAACCAATTGGTTGCTTTAATATCTATAACAAGTTTAACGTAAATTAATACAGAATGCCAGTTGAATTAGTAAATGGTAGGGTTCATTGAGTAAACGGTAAATGACTACTCAGCAGGGATATGAATTGAGACAATAGTGCCACTTTCTCCAGATTGATTGATGCTGATTTCTATTGGGTTTAGCTCTATCTGGTTTAAAAGATTTATTCGCTCTTGAGTCAAACTCATTCCTTTGCTTTTGTGGGTGTTTTTTTTAGCACTTAATGAATTAGAAATTCCTATTCCATTATCCATAATTTGGATTAATAAATAATTTTTGTTTTCAATAGTAATTTCAACCGTAACTGTGCCGCCGTTTTCTTTTGGCATAATGCCATGCCAAATTGCGTTTTCAACAAAAGGTTGTAAAAGCATAGAGGGGATTAACGTTTCCTCTACATCTATGGCCTCATCAATTTTGAAGCTATATTCAAGTTTATCTCCAAATCTTTTCTTTTCCAGACTTAGGTAAAGTGTTAAATACTCAATTTCCTCTTCAAGTGTAATGAAGCTTTTTGTACATATTTCCAGGTTCTTTCTCACTAATCTTGCGAAGCCGGTGAGTACTTTGTTTGCAGACGAGGTATCTTTAGTATTTATATAATGCTGAATTGAGTTCATTACATTAAATATGAAATGAGGATTCATCATCGCCTGTAATGCACGTTGTTCCAGCATTAAAATCTTATTTTTTAATAGCAGTTTTTCTTGCTCTTTATTTTTCTTGTTTTTGGTTACGATAGTCGCTACCCTAATAAGTATAATACCAATAATTAAGAATAAGAGCGCAAGGAACCATAATCTTTGCCAAAAATATCCTTGTAATTCAAAGGATACCGATTGAGGTGTACTCCATTTACTGTTGGCGGACTTTGCACTCAATTCAAACTTATACTGTCCTGGTGCAAGAGAAGAGAACTCAATACGCCTGTTTTTTGTAATTGTCCAGCTGGCATTGGCTTTTAGTCTATACCTGAATGTCATTTCCTGATTCTGGAAATCAATCGCATTGTACCGAAACGCAATGGTATTAAAACTTGGCTGTAATAAAATATTTGGATCGTTAAGTTCGAAAATCTGATCATTGGCTACAATAGATGAAATCCAAACTTTAGGTAGCTCATTAAGTTGATTTGCTTTCTTATTGTAAAAATATACAAGCCCTTGGTTGGTGGCAAACCAGGCTGTGTCACTGTCAATGTACAGATCGTTAACGTCCGTTTTTAATAGTACATTTGTATACTCAAAAGCCTCAATAGTTTTTTGATCTCCATTGTTTCTTATGCGGTTTATTCCATTATTTGTGATTACCCAGATCACATCATTTTTAACAAAAATCTTTTTACATATGTTATTTGCCAGCCCGTTTTTCTGAGTTAACTGCGCAATAATTCTATTTTCTTTAATAAATATAATTCCATAGCCATCTGTAGCCAAGATAAGGGTGCCATCATTCAGTTCTTTTATGTCATTGATCCTTTTCGTAAATAGCGTGTTTTTTTTATAATAGGAGATAAGATTTCCTTTTTGAAACTGATGCAATCCATGAATATTAGAAAACCAAAGACTACCCTTACGGTCAAAAAACGTAGTATATGCCCGGTTTTCCAAATAGTCTTGCGTAGGTCCGGAAGTAGACAAGCTGAAATTGAGGGGATTTATCGCATCTCTTAGAACCATAACTCCAGATGACATCGCTATAGCGAGGTTCTTGTTTTTGTTTACGCTGAAGTTCTTAATTACGAATTTTGAACCATGAATTTCATTTAGGTAAGTAATGTCTGGTTTACCTGAATATATGTCTGAAATCATCCCCAGTCCAAAATCGGACGCGAAATATAGTGCTTGATGAAGTGTATCTACAACTAATTCTTTGATTCGGTTGTACTTATTTTTGTTTGATAATATAATCTCTTTTTTCTTTTTATTGCTATCCAGTACATTAATGTCTCCATTATCCATCCCCAGCCATAGCCTGTTCTTTCTGTCCTTAACAACACTTTTTATTGCATTACACTTTAATCCTGACGACGCATCTATCAGATACATGCGGTTCTCCGTTTTAGGAAGCATATAAATGCCATTTAGAGTTGTAAACCACATATTTTCCCTATTGTCTTTTACAATCTGGCTTGTGGGCTTTCCTTTTAAATAATGCTCCACATTTCCATTGCTGTTTATTTTGTAAACACCAGACTTGTTACTGATCCAGAGTTCGTTTCCATCAGTGTGAAAATACCCTGGTTCATTGTCAAGAAGTTTTGAAGGAACCTTAAAGAGTATTTTGTTTACAGTACCGGACTTTAGAACAAGACCGTCTGTGCTCAAATAAATCAATTTCCCCTTAGCAGTGCCCTTCATCATTTTAATAGAAATGGGCAATGGAGTATTTGGAACGGTTTTAAATGCTGCACCTGTATAAATATTAACAGATAAATTATTAAATGCCCATATTTTCCCTCCTTCATCTTCATGAAGATATGAATTCGTTAATTGGGGAGAAGTACTCGTGGCCGCATACTTAGTGAGCCGCTTGGCATCCCACATAAATAAGACGTTTTTATTGGTTCCAAACCATAAACGTCCTCGGCTATCTTCTAGAAAAGAAACTATAATAGCATTAAATTTCAGAAATTTAAGTAGAGTGTCGTTACTTTGATTGAAGATTTTTCCGTTAAAATAATAACTAAGATCCCCGCTTAATGATAAAAACCAAATCTTTCCTTTACGATCCTCTTTTATCTGAATAATTTGACTATCTGAAAGACCTTCGTCAATAGAAAAATTTTCAAATCGCCTACCGTCAAATCTACTTACTCCAGCATCCGTACCTATCCAAATGTAGCCTTTAGTATCTTGTATTGTAAAAAAGCAATTGTTTCCGGAAAGCCCCTCTTTGGTGGTGTAATGATTGATATAGGTGGTTTGTGTACGTGCTTCCTTGCTACCTGTTATTAGACAGATTATGATAAGTATTCGAGTAATTAAATTTCTGTATCTATTTATCACTTTTTACTTGGGTGTAAATTTTAACTTTCTCCATAAAATCACTGCTACGGCGTCTGGATACCGCAATTCTATCACCATTAAAAAGAACTACTTCAAGTCCGTTTTTAGAATTATATTCTTTAAGGTAATTAAGATTTATAATACTGGATTTGTGAATCCGTGTAAATTGATGGCTGGGTAAAATTTCTTCATAATCTTTCAAAACTCTGGAAACTGTAATTTTTTCACCTTTAGATAAGTGAAAAATAGAGTAATTGCTGTCAGCGGTAATGTGCGTGATCTCATCAATGTCTACTAGTATAGAGCCATGAGCACTGGGTAAGGTTAATTTCTTAACTTCAGCTTTTTCTGCAAAACTAATTGACATTTTCTCTGTCTTAGTAAGATCTGCTGCAGAATTCTTATCCAGAGAGATGTATCTAAATGCTTTATCAACAGCTGCTTTCAATTCATCAATATCAATAGGTTTAAGCAAATAGTCGGCGGCATTTGCTTTAATTGCTTTTAGTGCATACTCATCATATGCAGTTGTAAAAATTACCTGAACATTCAAGTCTTTTAAGTCTGGGATAAGCTCAAATCCATTTTCAATTGGCATAGCAATGTCCAAAAAAATAAGATTTATATCATGTAAAGCCAGCAGTGCTCTGGCTTCACTTACAGATTTTGCGATTCCACAAATGTGGACATGATCGCAATATTCCTGAAGCAGGAAATAAAGAGACGAACGAGCAAACTCTTCATCGTCAACAATAATGGCATTTAACACAAACATGAAATTAAAATTGTGCTCAATTTATTAAAAAAAGAAATCAATAAAGAATATTAGCAGAAGGTAAAAACCGGAGATTTGCTTTTGCCGTATATAAAAGCATTATTGCCAGATAGTTTATGGCAATAAACGTGTGGCGAATAAGACCATTTCTAGAAAAGTTTGTTTAAGTTTAAGATAAAGGGTTGAGATGAAAATCTCTTCCCTTTTTTGCATTTAAACAATAGCTTTTATTTAAGGAATTAATAAGTGATTACCTGCTCTTCCAATTGGTCAGGTAAATTACGGTAGTTGTATTGCTGTCCCCTTAATTGCGGTTCAAATCCAGCTTCCCTTATGGCGTCTTGTATCCCTTTTGCTGTAAAACGGTGTGGTGCACCGGCAGCGGAAACCACATTTTCTTCAATCATAATAGATCCAAAGTCATTAGCACCTGCGTGGAGGCATAGCTGTGCAACGGCTTTTCCAACAGTGAGCCATGATGCCTGTATGTTTTTTATATTCGGCAGCATAATTCTGCTCAGTGCAAGCATACGTACATATTCGTCACCAGAAACATTGTTACTAATGCCTCTTAACCTTTTCAATAAAGTTCCGTCATCTTGAAATGGCCAGGGAATAAATGCCAGAAATCCTTTTGCATCAGCAGGCTTCTCACTTTGAACTTCCCTAATCCATACCAGATGTTCAAAACGTTCCTCAATAGTTTCTACATGTCCAAACATCATGGTGGCAGAAGTAGTAATGTCTAGCCGGTGAGCTGCGCGCATTACATCTAGCCATTCTTGACCACCACATTTACCTTTAGAAATCAAACGTCGTACCCTGTCATTCAATATCTCAGCGCCTGCGCCAGGTAAAGAGTCCATTCCTGCGTTTTTTAATGCGCTTAATACCTCGAAATGAGATAACTTCTCCAGTTTAGCAACATGTGCAATTTCCGGAGGACCTAAAGCATGTAATTTCAGATCAGGATAGAGTTCTTTCAGTTTGCTAAAGAGCTCTGCATAAAAATTAAGTCCCAAATCTGGATGGTGCCCACCTTGCAAAAGCAATTGATCACCTCCTAGTCTAAATGTTTCTTCAATTTTTACCTTATAGGTTTCAATATCAGTAATGTAACTTTCATCGTGTCCTGGTCTTCTAAAAAAATTACAGAACTTACAGTTCGCGATACATACATTTGTTGTGTTTACATTACGGTCTATCTGCCATGTTACCTTTCCACTGGGGACTTGTTTTTTTCTTAATTCATTAGCTACATAAGCCAGTTCAGCTGTTGGAGCATTGTGGTATAAAAAAACGCCTTCTTCTTTCGTTAAAAAGTCAAAATTTAAAGCCCGGTGCAGTAACTCTGAAGTATTCATAATGCAAATATACCATAACTTGCCTATAATTTATTTCATCCCATTATCACATTCTATTTAACTGTTATTGGAAGATAAACAAACCGTAAGTTGAACCTAATTTGATGGTAAGTTGAACCTAACTTGATCGTAAGTAGAACATTCAGCTTGACATTAGTTGGTAATTAGTTCTACTTTATTTGGTCTTAGCTCGGTATTCATAAACTAAACCCACTATTTAAATGAATAAGACTAAAGTGAATGTTCAGGTTACCTTCAACTTACCTTCAATTTTCATTCTGGTTAGTTTCCAATTACCCTTTACGGATTTGACTCAGCATCGCATAAATTCCTATATTTACCGCAATTATAAAATAGATATGGTAGACTTTAACCGTTTTACATTAGCAAACGGACTACGTGTTTTGGTACACGAAGATGATACAACGCCAATGGCGGTACTCAATATTCTTTATGATGTGGGAGCCAGGGATGAGGAAGAGCATAAAACAGGTTTTGCGCATTTGTTTGAACATCTAATGTTTGGTGGATCCGTTAACATCCCAAGTTATGATGAACCTTTGCAAAGAGTAGGAGGAGAAAATAATGCTTTTACCAGTAATGACATCACAAACTATTATATTACCCTGCCTGCAGCCAATATTGAAACCGCTTTCTGGTTAGAAAGTGACAGAATGCTAAGTCTTGCTTTTTCAGAGAAAAGCCTGGAAACTCAGCGGAACGTAGTTTGCGAAGAATTTAAACAAAGATATCTAAATCAGCCTTACGGTGATGTTTGGTTGAAATTAAGGCCTCTTGCCTATACTACACATCCGTACCGTTGGGCAACCATTGGACAAGATCTTAAACAAATTGAAGAGGCAAAGATGGAAGATGTAAAGGCCTTCTTCAAAAAGCATTATAATCCTCAAAACGCCATTATGGTAGTTGGGGGAAATTTGAAAACTGAAGATGTAAAATTACTTGCTGAAAAGTGGTTTGCACCAATTGCTGCAGGGAATAAATACCTTCGTGATCTTCCTGCAGAGCCGGTACAAACAGAGGCCCGCAAGCTTACGGTAAAGGCTGATGTGCCTTTAAATGCGATTTACATTGCCTTCAAAATGCCGGCGAGAAATGATAATGATTACCAGGTATTCGATTTAATGGGTGATATTCTATCACAGGGACATTCTTCGAGGCTTTATGACAGCTTGCTCAAAGCGCAACAGCTATTTAGTGATATTCATGCCTATATGACTGGTAGTATAGACGAAGGATTATTTGTTATTGAAGGCAAATTAGTTGAAGGAGTAGCTATGGAAACTGCAGAAGAAGCAATCTGGCAAGAGCTTACCAAGCTTACTTTAGAAATGGTAACTGTAGCAGAGCTTACTAAAGTAAAAAACAAATCTGAATCCATTATGGTTTTTGCTGAAATGAGCCTGCTAGATAAGGCGATGAATTTAGCTCATTATGAACTTTTGGGAGATGCCGCCGGATTAAATACCGAAATTGAAAAATACCATGCTGTAAGTCAGGAACGTATTTTAAATGCAGCAAAAAGAACATTTATAAAAGAACAATCGTCCACCTTATATTATTTATCAGACCAAAATGCTTAATCGTACATTATCCCCAGAGTTTAAACAGGTTGATGAAATCAAATTTATTGAGCCCTCAAAGCGTCAAATGGACAATGGAATTCCCGTTTACACTATTAATGCTGGAAAACAAGAACTTGTACGTATAGAACTGATCTTTGAAAATGTAAATTGGGATATGGCTAAGCCCGTGCAGGCTGTTTCTGTTAGTCATTTAATCAATAATGGAACTGCTAAGCTAAATGCAAAGGAAATCGCAGATCAAGTTGATTTTTACGGCGCTTTTTTGCAAACGGAATACGGAGCAGATCAAATTAGTGTTAAATTATATACCCTAAATAAGCATCTGGCCTCAGTACTTCCAGTGCTTTTCTCCATTATTAACGAAAGCATTTTTCCTGAACAGGAACTGGCAATTTTTATTCAAAATCAAAAACAATCTTTGCAGGTAAATATGCAGAAGAATGATTTTTTGGCACGGAAACATTTTGCTCATGCATTGTTTGGTGATACAACTTATGGTTCAAATGTAGACGCTGTACATTATGATGCGATAAAGAGAGCTGATCTTTTGTCTTATTTTAAAGCAGCTTTTAAACCAGAAAATTGTACAATAATTGTAGCTGGAAACTTTGGAGAAAAGGAATTTAGCACGCTAAATGAAGTAATGGGTAAAAATTGGCTAAATGATGCTGATGCAATAGTCAATCAGTTTAGCTTTGACACCTATCGCTCAGGCCAGGTTTTAATACCACGTCCTGATTCTATTCAATCTGCTATTCGGATAGGAAGACTTGCTGTTGGCAGAAATCATGTTGATTTTCCGGGCCTTCAGGTTTTAAATTGCCTTCTTGGAGGTTATTTTGGTTCAAGACTTATGGCTAACATACGCGAAGACAAGGGGTATACCTACGGAATTGGATCTGCAGTAGTTGCCTTAAAAAATGCCGGATATTTTTTTATCGCCACAGAAGTTGGAACCGATGTATGCTCATCTGCAATGCAGGAAATAGAAAATGAAATTACAGTTTTGAAAACAGAGGCTGTAGAGGACGAGGAACTTAATTTAGTAAGAAATTACATGCTGGGCTCTATGCTGGGGAGTCTTGAGAATGCTTTTTCCCACGCAGACAAGTTCAAGAATGTACATTTTTCAGGCTTGGATTATTCTTATTACGATAGCTATATTCAAACCGTAAAAAGCATTAATGCCAAAGAACTTATGGAATTGGCCAAAAAATATCTAGATACAGATACGTTCACAAAAGTTATAGCAGGGGCACAATAATTTGTAAGATTTAAAGGGGATCATTGAAGATCTCCTTACACTTTTTGAATTATTGCTAATTTACGTTATTATTGTATAATGCGCCTATATGAAGCTTTTAGCGATGTAGATCTTTTAGAATTGTTTAAGCATGGAGACCAGAAAGCTTATGAAGAAATTTATAGGAGGTACTGGTCATTGCTTTATATTTCGGCCTGCAAAATTCTAAAAGATGAAGATGAGGCTAAAGATGTGGTCCAGGAAGTATTCATTTCCTTTCTTGATAAAGGAGCCCGGCTACAAATCAGTGTCTCCCTCTCTGTTTATCTTTATTCATCCATTCGCTATAAGGTGTTGGATAAAATCAAGCATAAAAAAGTAAGTGAAAATTATTTGCTTTCCCTGTATAATTATTCGGAGGCAGGGGAGAGCGTAGCAGATGAGAAGCTTATTGAAAAGGAATTGATCTTTCAGATGGAGCGGGCTATACTCCTTTTACCAGAAAAGATGCGTATTGTTTTTGAATTGAGTAGAAATCAGCAATTGTCTCATAAGGAGATTGCTAAAATGCTTGATATTTCTGATAAAACTGTAAAAAAGCAAATAAATAATGCACTGAAGATTCTTAAAATCAAGCTTAGTGATGCAATCATGCTTTTTTTGTAAATAATTTCAATTTCTTCTACTACCAAAGTGTAATAAGATCGACATGTTAATAGGAACACTTCTAGTTGGGTGTCTTTTATCATGAGAAAGATCGAATTTTCAAAAGGAATTTTAAGTAAATATCTGTCCGGTGAATGTACACCAGCAGAGAAAGCAATTGTAGAGGGTTGGTATAATCGCGAACTTAAGGACGGTGACATCGCTAACCTTGCTCAGATCGAAGAAAAGGAAGCTGAAATATGGAATTCGATTTTAGCCTATCAAATGCTAAATTCCCGGGCTTCTACCTCTAAGACAATTAAACTTTGGAAAATCTTTTCTGTAGCGGCAACAGTTGCGGTAATTCTTTCAGTTGGCGTATTTTTTTACAAGAATGGAAACCAGCGTATCCCGGCAGCAACGCAAACTATTGTAACTTCTGCTAAAGAGAATAACTTGATTCAACTTGAAGATGGTAGTATTATTATACTGGACAAAGGAAGCAAGCTCACCTTTGCTAAGTCTTTTAAAGGGGCAAAATCCCGGGAAGTATATTTAACAGGCAAGGGCTTTTTCGATATTAAACATTTGCCCTCGCAACCATTTATCGTACATTCTGGTAAAATAAAAACTACAGTATTAGGTACCGCTTTTGACATCAGTGCCAACCCCGGATCGGATGAGGTTACAGTAAGGGTAATTCGTGGTAAAGTAAATGTTGCTAATGATAGAGGTAGCCTAGGTAATTTACTTCCAAATAAACAAATCACCTACCATAATAAAAAAAATCAATCCAGTTTTTCAGATGTAAATGCACAAGAAGAGATGCAATGGGCCAAACAGGATATGTTGCTGAACGACATTACGTTTGAAGCCATTTGTAAGCAGCTGGAAAAGCGTTACGATGTAAAAATACATATTGAAAATGAAAGCCTGAAAGCAAAAAAATTCACCATTTCGCTCACGGCAAATGAAAACCTTAATAGCTTTTTACAAACCATTTGCGATTATAATGGTGCCAGGTATATAAAACAAGATAATCAATTTATCATTACAACTATCAACTAAACAAATGATTCAAAATCAAGCCCCATAAAATAGAAACAGCAACAGAATTCATATTGGACGTATGAAAACCATTGCTGCTCCGGTGATGACATCAGGAAGATCTCACCCGGTTATGTGTTGTCAACTCACAAAAGTATTATTCACTAAACCAACCAAAAATATGACTTTTTTTGCAATAGCTGCAAAATGCAGGGCAAATATTGCCCAATTCGTAACCGATTACTATATAATACTGTTTATGCGTGTAAGTTTACTTTTATTTATCACTGCTATCGTCTCTACAAACTTGCTGATCGCATCATCAGTTAAAGGGCAGGCAATGGAGGATGTTCAGGTGAAAATTGAGCTTAAAGGAGAAAGTTTAACAGAGGCCTTTAAAAAAATAGAAGCTCAAACCTCATTTACATTTTTATATCGTAATGAAGATATTATAAAAGTAGAATCGCTGAATATTAAAGATGAGCGAATCAGATTAAGTGCTTTGCTGGAACAATTACTTGAAGGTTCATCGCTGACATTCAAGCAGGTAGGCCAGCGAATAGTAATCAACAAAAAAGCATCAATCCAAATAAATATAAAAGCAAATGATAAAAATCTCTACTCAAATCCACTTCAAGACTCAATATTTGTTTTAACAGGTAAAGTATTAGAAAGTAAAACCGGCCTGCCTGTACCTGGTGCAACTGTTTTGAGCAAGGTAGCGCGGATTAATGCCGACTCAAGAGGGGTGTTTAAAATACCTGTAAAACTTGGCGACCGCCTCAAAATAACATTTATAGGTTACGAACCACTAGAAGTGACTGTTAAAAATGCCGAGCTATTAACTGTTTCCTTAGTGGAAAGCGTACAAGCAATGAAAGAAGTAGTGGTCACAGGGCTATTTACCAGAAAGGCGGAAAGTTTTACAGGTACGGTTTCATCATTTAGTCAACAAGAATTAAAACGTGTTGGTAACGTCAATGTAATACAGAGTCTTGCTATCCTGGATCCATCATTTAGAATTGCCGATAATACAAGTTTTGGATCAAATCCTAACCGTTTGCCGGAGGTTACTTTAAGGGGAGCCGCTGGGATCCCTGATTTAAATTCCACGTATCAAAATGCACCTAATCTTCCTTTATTTATCCTTGATGGCTTTGAGACTACTGTTCAAAAAGTATATGATCTGAATATGAACATGGTTGCCAGCGTTACTTTATTGAAAGATGCTTCTGCAAAAGCAATCTACGGCTCTAAAGCTGGTAATGGAGTGGTCGTGATTGAGACTGTGAGGCCGGCACCGGGAAATATACGCCTATCCTACACTGGATCCCTGGATGTTACAGCGCCAGACTTAACAAGTTATCAAATGGCAAATTCAATACAAAAGGTCCAGGCAGAAGTGCTCGGTGATAAATATGTGTCTGCCTATCCAGAAAATCAATTCCCGCTAACTCAGCAATATGCTGCAAACCAGCAGTTAGCATTAAGCGGGGTGGATACCTATTGGTTGGCTGCTCCTTTGCAAAATGGTATTGGCCAAAAACACAATATTTATGCAGATGGCGGAACTGACGCCATGTCATATTCGGCTGGCCTAAATTATAATGACCTTAAAGGTGTCATGAAAGGCTCAGATAGACGTACACTTTCGGGCTTAGTGAATTTACAATACCGTACCAAAAACTTTTCTTTCAGGAACAATCTTTCAATTGACCAAAATAAAGGTACAAACAGTTCATACGGAAGTTTTAGCGCATTTAGTCTAATGAATCCTTACTGGAAAATGTATGGAGACGACGGAAAACTAATTTTTAGTTATCCTGTTGGGGGCAGCGTGGTGATCAATCCTTTGTATGATGCAACGCTCAATTCAAAGGATTATTCTAAATATACGAATATTACTGAAAATTTTTATGCAGAATGGGAGGCAAAAAAGAACCTCCGTTTTACAGCAAGAGTTGGTTTAGCTTCTCAAGCCAATAATACGGTATATTTTATCCCGGCCACCCATAGCAGGTATTCAAATGTTAGTGTTTCCAGTCCAGAATACCTAAACCGTGGTGAATACACCATTGGTAATGGACGTGCAAGTAGTGTTAGTAGTGATATTTCGGCAGCCTATTCTTTTATTTTAGGTAAGCATCAGGTATTTTCCAACTTAATCTATAGCATTCAGGAAACCGCTAATAATAATAATGGTATGACCATGGTCGGCTTTCCAAATGACCGCCTGGATGACATATCCTTCGGTCGCCAATATGCCACCGGAAGTAAAGCGACTGGAACTGAAAATACAAGTAGGAGTATGGGAGTCACCTCTGCAGTTAACTATTCGTATGACAATCGTTATTTGGCAGACGTTTCCATACGTGCAAGCGCCAGTTCGCAATTCGGAGCAGACAACCGATGGGGTACTTTCTGGTCTACTGGTTTAGGATGGAATATTCATAACGAAGCATTTATGAAACCCTTAACATTTGTTAATCAATTCAAATTAAGAGGAACAATCGGGTCAAGTGGTACACAAAATTTTAGTGCTTATCAAGCGCTCACTACCTATAGATATGCAAACGATCAAGTTTATAGTGGAGAAATGGGCTTAAAGTTGATTGCAATGGCCAACCCCAACTTGAAATGGCAACAGATTTTAGATAAGAATATTGGCCTTGACATTGGTTTTATCAATAGAGTAACCTTGGGCTTTAACTTTTATCAGAAAGATACTCAGGACTTACTCTCCGATCAAACTTTAGCTCCATCAAGTGGATTTAATACTTATAAAGAAAACGTTGGGAAAACAAGGAACCAGGGTGTAGAATTAAATATGAATACCAGAGTTTACAGCAATCCGGCAAATAGAATATACGTCAATGTATTCGCCAGCATGGCCCATAATAAAAACAGGCTAATAAAACTTTCGGACGCGCTGTCTGCACTTAATGCCATACAGGATGCAAAATTTAATGGTGTTTATAACGGCGTAAATGGACCAGTTAATACAAAACCATTAACCAGGTTCGCAGAAAATCAGTCCATGTCTGCAATTTGGGCTGTACCGTCCTTAGGTATCGACCCCTCCAATGGAAAGGAGATATTTGTGAAAAGAGACGGTTCATTGACGCAAATCTGGTCTGCTGCAGATCAGGTTGTGGTCGGTGATGCAAATCCAAAATATGCAGGTAGTTTCGGTTCCAATCTTCAATATAAAGGCTTTACTTTCAATTTTGCATTTACTTATCGTGCTGGAGGGCAGATGTACAATCAGGCTTTGGTTGATAAAGTAGAGAATGCAGATATCAATTACAATGTTGATGTTCGTTTTCTGGAAGGACGTTGGAAAACGCCTGGCCAGGTAGCACTGTTCAAGGATATAAAAGATAGGATTCCAACAAAAGCCTCCTCTCGTTTTGTTCAAAATGACAATGAAATCATCTTTTCTTCCATAAATATGGGATACGATTTTAGTAAATTAAAGTTCGTAAAGGCATTAAATATGAACACACTAAGTGTACAGGCTAATGCAAATGAACTTGGCCGTATTGGCTCTGTTAAAACGGAGCGTGGCTTAGATTATCCATTTGCAAGAACCATTTCTCTTTCTCTACAAGCTACCTTTTAAATTTTAGATATGAAGACGTTTTATAACATAGTATTAATTCTTACCCTTGCAGGGTTAACTTCCTGTAAAAAATGGCTAGATGTTAAGCCTAAGACAGAAATAGAATCCACATCAAACTTTTCAAATGAACAAGGATTTAAAGATGCGCTGACGGGTGTATACGTGAACATGACTTCGCCAGGGAGTTACGGCAAAGAGCTAAGTTTTGGATTTATTGAGGTACTTGGTAAAAACTATACCCAATTCACAAATGCTCATGGTTACTTTGAGGATTCTAAATATAATTATTTGTTTTCTACAACGAAGAGCCGTATAGATGGTCTTTGGTCTACAGGATATAGTACCATAGCCAATATCAATAATCTTATTGAAAATATCGATAAAGCAGACCGATCATTATTTACTGAAACAAATTATAATGTGATCAGGGGAGAGGCTTATGGCCTTCGTGCTTTTAATCATTTTGATTTGCTGCGCTTATTTGCTCCGGCACCATCTGCCAGTCCTGCGGCAACAACCTTAGCCATACCGTACCGTACACGGTTATCAGGAGAGGTAGTTGCGCAACCTACAGTTGCAGAGTTTATCAATAAAATACTTGCAGACCTTCAGATCGCAGCTGATGCGTTAAAACCTGCCGATCCAATTGTGAAAGGAAGTACGATCGTTGTCCCAGCAAGTGGCTATTTACGTGATCGGCCTTTTAAATTCAATTATTATGCAGTAAAAGCACTAATGGCGCGGGTATACTTGTACAATGGAGATAAGATAAATGCATTGGCCTGTGCTAAGGAAGTTTTTGAGTCTGGTAAATTTCGAGCCCCATATTCGTATGAAATAACACAGACTACACAGAGTGACAAAATAATGAGTTCAGAAATCATATTCAATCTGAATATGAATAATTTAGCTGATCTTAATACGCAAAATTTTCCATCAACTACAGGTGCCCTGAGCACAGGGATGTCACTTTCAACTGGGGAGTGGGCAACGGTGTACGAGACGGGCAGTGGGGGAGCCACCGACTATCGTTATGTATACCAAACAGCAGTATCGCCTTCTGGGATTCGGACTACTATTAAATTTCGTCCCGCTGAAAATACATCCACTCTTGCTGCCAATAGATTACCACTAATGCGTTTTACGGAGATGTATTATATCGCTGCAGAATGTTTGAAGACTACGGAGCCTTTAACAGCCATTGCATATTTAAATACTGTACGTAGAAGTATGGCTATTAATAATGATTTAGCTACTACGCTAACGGAAAGTCAAATTCAGGATGAGATATTTAAAGAATATCGTAAAGATTTCATGGCCGAAGGGCAATTGTTTTTTTATTACAAACGTCTAAATCTATCACGGATAGAATTTACCCAAGTACCAGGTAGCGAGACGGTGTACGTTTTGCCTAAGCCAGACAATGAAATCATATACGGCAGTATCAACTAACCTAAAACATTACGAAATGAAAATTTATAATATATTAACGGTTGCTCTTTTTGGAATCACTTTAGTAATGGGTTCTTGTAAAAAGGAGATAATAGCTTATGTAGACGATCCAAGACTCTATTTTTATGAGGAGGAAGCAACAGCAGCTAAATCAATTATTACTTCAAGATCTTTCTCTTTTGCAGGACAACCCGGTACTGTAACCCAACAAATTATACCTGTACAGGTAAAAATAATGGGCGAAAATTCTAATAAGGATCGATCTTTTAGTGCAGAGGCTGTGCCTGGTTTAACAAATGCCACACAAGGTACAGATTATAGGATCTTAGGTGGAACTATTGCCGCAAATAAGAATACCGGAACGCTCAATGTGATTGTGTACAGAATCCCTGGACTTGATAAAATTACAAAAACGTTGGTGCTTAAAATTTCAAATTCGGGCGACTTCAAACCAGCAACCCTTGAAAATTCCATATTTACCATCAATTGGAATGAAGCTTTAATTAAACCCGCAAATTGGGATACTTTTCCAGGGTTAGCTTCCTATTTTGGTGTATATAGTATGGTAAAGTGGAAATTCATTATTGAAACGTTAGGAATCACTTCTTTCCCTTTGGTTGCACCGGTTCCTGGAGCGAGTTTTTATTCAAATGCGGCAATGCTGGATTTTAAAGCACAATTGAAAGCCGCATTGATCATTCGCAATTTGTCTCCAAATACGCCTTTAACAGACGAATTTAACTTAGCTGTTTCTTTCCCTTAAACCATTAACTGACGACGATGAATTATCAAAAAATATTTATTCCCATGCTAATAGGTTTAACTATAGCATTAAATGCATGTAAAAAAGACTTAGGAAACTATACCTATCACGATGTCGACGTGCCGGTAACAGAGGCAAGTTCGGTTAAATCAGTATATGATGTAGAGCAAAACGCAGATTTGACCATTAGTCCTGAAATAAAGTTTAATGGAAACCGAGATAATTTAAGCTATCAATGGATTGCATATGTTAGATCTTTATCTAGCGTAACCATTGGTCCAGCAACACAGATGGGAAATAGCAGAGTGTTAAGTACAAAAGTGAGTTTAGCGCCAGGTACTTATTACCTTGAATTAATTGTTACAGATAAATCTAACCAGAGCATATCCACTAGCCGCACACTATTAAATGTTCTTGCCCCAATAGAAACCGGTATGTTGTTTATGCATACATTAAATAATGAGACAGACGTTGACTTTATCGCAAGTAAAAACCTTCTTCCTACAGGGATTGAAAAGAGAATAAGTAATCTTCTACTATCAACTCAAGGCAGCAAAATGGCGGGAACGGGTCAAATGATAGGATTCAGCAGACGTCCAAATTCGTTGTTTAACTGGGTGACTATTGGAACTAGTCAGCATATAAAGCGGGTAAACGGCTTTACCTTTGCCTTGTGGGGCACAGATGCACAACTCTTCCGTCGTTCAGCAACAACTTTTAACCCTCAAGCCCATCTTAATAACTATGGTAATGAGTTCCTGATTAATGATGGTCGTTTGCAGGTAATATCCTGGGGTACTCCAACAGATGCTTTGTATTCAGGAGAGTTTACCGGCGATTACGTTTTAGCGCCATACATCTATAGCTACTCCTTCTATAGTTTTGGAGCATTGTTGTACGATCAAAAAAATGGCAGGTTCTTAAATACGGGCAATGTAGTTACTAATTTGGTTTTCAAAACATTTAAGGACATCACAGATCAAACTAAAGCATTTAATCCAAATAACATCGGCAAGGATATGCTATTTATGGATCATGGTTTTCAGGACTATGCTTATGCTTTCTTTAAGGACAAAACTGGTGCTGGACGTTATCTATATGTGCTGAACCAGTCATCTACGGACGAGGATAATGTTCCGGTAGCAAAATATGATATGTCTGCGCTTCCGGAAATTCAAGATGCTAAATACTACCAAACCAGTGATCTGGGAAATATTGCCTATTATGCAACTGATAAAAAAGTTTATACCTATGAGTACTCTGGCACAAATACTGCCGCCATATCTTTCAGCGGCATTGGTGCAAATGAAACGATCACGGGGATGAAACTCTTCAAACCCCTGTTAAATGGATATGCTTCAGCAGCAGAGTTTGTTACCTCCAATAATTCAATAATGTATTTGTCAACCTGGGATGGTGCACAAGGAAAGGTTTATGAGCTTAGGGTAAATCCGGTAAATGGCGTTATTACGGCACAACCTTTAAATACCTATTCAGGATTCGGTAGAATCAATGGCATGATGACAAAATTCCGTGGAACAGGAACCTAATCCAGCCAAATAAAAATCAACTCACAAAACAATGTATATTAAAAAAATCACAACAACACTGGCCCTTTTTTTAGGGGTCAGTGTCACCCTCTACGCCCAAAATCCAGAAAAAAGTGCCAAAGAGAAAGCTTTTCTGACCGCTTATCATGAAAGGGATTCCATAAAAGTCATCGAACTTGGTGAAGCCTTTTTAAAGGATTACCCAGAAAGTAAGGCCGATTTCAAAGCAGACAAAGCAGCTGGCATAAGCTATTCAAAGATATATATGAATCTGATTACAAGAGCTAAAGTTGGGGTGGACACCAAAATAAAGCATTATTATGATCAGCTTAATTACTTCACAACAGTAGAATTATATTATCGTCAGGTTTACCTTTTTCATCTCCACAAGCTTAAGCCTGCCGAGGTATTGTTGCCTCGTTCTGAAGTTCTGCTAAAAAAACTAAATTACTTTAGAGCGCATAAGCCAGTCGAAATGACAGATATTCCTGAAGATCAATGGTTAAAAACGAGTGAAAGTAATTATTTTGGCGATTTGCTTACGCATATAAGTCTACTAAGGGTAACAGGGCATACTCAGGAAGCATTGACTATTGCCGACGAAGCACTAAGTCACTACGGTTATACCATAGCTTCATTAAATGAAGATGTGGTCCTGCTTTTAAAAACAGCTGGCTTAGAGGAAAAATTGAAAAAAGCGCTGGAAAATTCTGTGCATGCTAATCAGGCAACGGTGCCAATGTTAGATATGCTTAGAGAAATCTATTTAGCTTCCAATAAAGATTCAAATGATTTCGAAGCCTATGTAGAATCTTTAAAAAGTCAGGAAGGTAAGGAAGATCAAGCTAAAGAAATTGCAGCTTCAATGATCAAAAAGAAGATTCCCACATTTGCGCTTAGTGATAGTAAAGGTCAACTTATTGATACAAAAAACTTAAAAGGAAAAATAGTAATACTGGACTTTTTTGCTTCGTGGTGCGTTCCATGCAAGGCGGCCTTTCCTGGAATGAAGATGGCAATGGAAAAACTTGCTGATCAGAAAGATGTAGTATTTTATTACATAGACAATCAGGAACATGGTGGAGATTATAAAACAACAGTTATGAAATATATGAAGGATAATAACTTTCCTTTCAATGTACTGTTTGATAACATCGGTACAAAAGGCATGAATAATGAAGTTGTAAATCTTTTGGGCATAACAGCCATCCCACGTAAAATGATACTTGACAAAAACGGATATGTTCGTTTTGATACGGATTCTTATTGGGGAAGTCCTTCTAAACTTGCAGATGAAATTAAAATTGTTGTGGATTTAATCAAGAAAGAAGGTTAAATGTATAAGTTAAAAACTAAAATTATAGTTCTGCTTGGATTAAGTTTAGCTATACCATTAATGTTAAATGCTCAACAGCATGTTGGTTCTTCTGTTAAGGCGAAAACAGTATTTCGATATTCTCCATCTATATTAACCAGTGGAGAAAAAGTAAACATAACTTATAACCCAGAAGTAGGTGCCGCTAAACCGCAAGTTCCGGTAAAAGGCTCTGTTTATATTTTTAAAAACTTTTCCTGGCATGGCTACGATCTTCCTTTAGTAAAAACTGATACTGGATATATCTCCTCTTACCTTTTACCAGAGGGCACGGCGATGGTTGCTTACCGCTTTGCTATTGGGGACAGTATAGATCGGGGTGCCAGATTTCCCCATGCCATGGTGGTATACGGACCGGGCCAGAAAATGAACCCCGGTGGATATGTTGAGTGGGGCTTATTCCGTTCAAGGAATTTTGAAGGCCTGATGTCTCCAATTGTTGCGCCAGAGGCGCTTATAGAGCCAAAAGTCTTAATGCAGCTTTGGATTCCCAGAGAATTTGGGAATCCGCTTGTTAAGCGAAATATGTTTTTTGAAATGGCAAATGGCATTAAGGTTTATTTGCCCAAACAAAAAGCCGATTCTATTTTATTTAAAGCAGGTGAAGAAATTGTCAATTTGCCAGACGTAACCGAAAAAGAAATGATTACTGTGCAACGGGTTTATGAAAGTATTTTACAAAGCCAATCCCTTACAGACTCTTTAAATCAATTAATTCTAAAAAAGTATCCCGATGGTCTCGCACACCGGTTAAAACTAATAAAAGCTATTTACTTAGAAATGAATGCGGAAAAAAGAGTGAAATTATGGGACGAGTTTATAGCAGCGTATCCTCCCGAAACTTTTCCTTTTAGTGATTATGTAAATCCAACGCTTAGCTTTCGTTCATTCTTTATGAATGCTTATTACGGCGTGGCAAACATCCGGTTTCAAAAACATGAATTGAAAAAAGTCGGAGAATTGGCCGCTAATGCTCCTTTCGGGATGGTAGGCTATTTTTATAATCACTATGTAACTTTTCCTTTCCGTGCACCAGTCCCTGTAATCACAGAAAAGGAAGCTTTAGTGTTGTCAAAATACATTACCGATGTTTTGTTGAAGCGTATTCAAAAAGCAGATTTGCTTGACAGGGGTATTCTTGCGCCTTCAGAATGGAGCGTTCAAGAAATGAAAGCTAATGCTTATGTGTTTATTCATCACTCTGAACTTTTAAGCAATGCCGGACAATTTGATAATGCTTTGAAGTTAATGGATCAGCTCAAACCCTTTGTTGGATATAAGAATATTGAATTCAATACCTTATATGCCAAATTATTGCATCATTTTGGTAAAACTGCAGAAGTTACTGGTTTTGTTACTGAAGCTGTAAAATTAAATACAGCCTCTCCCGAGATGGTAGAACTTTTAAAAATTAGTTACATCAAGAAAAAGGGTTCCGCAAATGGTTTCGATGCCTACTACACTGCAATGAGGCCAGTGCTGTCACTAAAGGAAAAGCAGGACAAGTTAAAGGCGGCCATGGTAAGGCTCCCCGCCATCAATTTTAGCCTTGAAAATTTAACCGGCAAAAAGGTTGACCTTAGAGAGCTAAAAGGTAAAATTGTGGTGCTTGATTTTTGGGCCAGCTGGTGTTTCCCCTGTAAAGAGGCCATGCCGGCCATGCAAATGCTGGTAAATAAATATGAACCTTCAGGAGATGTCTATTTTTTGTTTATCGCTACCTTAGAGCACTCGCCAAATTATAAAAAGTTAATCAACGACTTTTTAGCTGCTAAAAAATACAATTTTAATGTACTTTACGATAAAGAAGATCCCGCAATTAAGAGATTAGGGCTTACATTTAATCAATACGCAGCCCAATTGAAATTATCAGGTATTCCTCAAAAAGTAATTATTGACCAAAATGGTATGGTGCGTTGGGTTGCTGGTGGTTTTAGTGGCGATCTTATAGCGCTTACAGACGAAGTAAGCTATATTGTAGATGAACTGAAAAAAGAAAAACACAATTAAACGATTTCAGAATTTGAATCGTTAAAATACTAAACCCATCAGGTCTGATTAGGATTATTTCCGCAATTCTAATCAGATCTAATGTTAAATGAATTCGAATTCTTCAGATTTTGGGAAATTCTCCAGGCCCGAGAAAATTACTTCTGGTACAGGTCTGGAAAGTTTTCTTTTTATAATGTCAATCCAACTTCCTTCTACTTTAATAATTGCATGAAGTTTACCCTCTTCAGAAATGAAATCGTGTTGGATAATCCAGAATGAACCATCTCTCTTCATTTTTAATAATTTGGTTACGATGTAAATCTTAGAATTTAAATGAATTTCTCTTTTAAATTCGCATTGCTCCTTAAACAGTACAGGACCAACATGATGCTCCTTTAAGGTTTCTATAGTAATGCCATATTGATCTAGAATCTCTATACGGTGCTGTGCAGCAAGATCATAATAGCTACTGTGGCGAAGATGAAAATTCGGGTCAAGGTCTGACCATCTCAGGTTTAAGTAATCCATTTTACAAAGATACAGGACTTAGGCATATTATTAGCCGGGGATAAAAAAAGCAGCGGATCAGAACGACCCGCTGCTTTTTTTATTCAGAAAATGGATAACTAGTTACCGTAAAGTTTGCTGTTGTCCCGGTATCCAGGTAGTAAAATGTTGGCGTACCAGTCTCCAAATAAAAGTCCGCCGCTCTCAGCCCAGTTGGCAAACCTTAAATAGGCGTCATTAATAGAGGCACCTTCAATAGGATACTTGAAGTTTGCTGTAGGTACTTCTATAGCGAATGGAAGCCTGTTTGCTGTGACGTAGTATCTTGGTGCTACAGAGCGGTCATCTCTGGTGCCAAACAAAGAGACGTTGGCCAGTTTGGTAGGTGCATCGCCATATAAGTGCGTTTCATATCCACGTCCATAACCAGGTGTACCATTGTAAATGAAAGGATTGTACGTTGTTACTCCAAAAATGCTCAATAATGGTCCGTTTGTTACATTAAAGTTCACCGTGTAGGTTTTCGCAGCCGAGGCATTTTCTCCAGGTCTCGTATTATAGGTTGCCTGTTCATTTCGGCCATTTGTAAACAAGATGACAACTACACTATCTTGCCCGCTTTCAAGGAAAGCTCCCCCTGTGCTGGTAAATCCGGTCGCACTAGCCGCAGAAAGATTAAATTGTATACCTGCACCATTATTGAAGGTACCACCTGTTGCCTGTAGCACGTAGGTGGCTGATATAGCAGCGACCCTGTTGCTGGCATTCGTAATCACATTGTACTTGTAAGATAAAACAATGTCGTTTACATCATAGTCACCTTTAGCAGGAAAATTGTCTTCAAATGCTGCTGTGGAACCTCCTCCATTGTAATTGATGGAGTAATTGTTGTAAGCCTTCGACGCGTCATTTGGATAGGCATCAAGAAGATCGAGAACGCCATCGTTGTCGGCATCAAATAGTGCATTTACAGCAATGCCATCTACACTTTTTCTGATACCCTGGGTTCCTATAGAAGCTGAAATATTTGTAGTGTTTACCGTTATTTTTTGAGTAACTGAGGTATTATCTGGCGCGGTTTTCACTGCATAAACTTCCGTAATGGTATTTGGTAACGAAACCCTTGTATTAAATGGACTGAGAAATGTAGCAGAGCCCTGACTAATAAGGGCACCATTATTTGCCGGATCTCCGTTATAGACGCTAATTACAAAAATGCCATCAGCAAAACGATTGTCACTTACCCCGATGCTTAAATTGACGTCTCTGGAGGTCGCCCAGTTAAAGCCGGTAGGAACTACAATGTCGTCAATGGTTTTTACCTTGATTTCCTCTTCAGAAGAATTTTTTTTACAGGATAGAGCGACTGCGCTTAACCCCATAATAATCATGAATGATTTGATTTTCATATTAAGCAGATTAAATTTTGATTATTCAGAATTCAATACTTAATTTGACAATCCGCTAGTACAAGCTAATATACGTTTTGTTGTAAATAATTGTGTTGTTCATTTTGTTCATTATCTGATTATTAAGCTTAATTATGACACAAAATCTATACTCTTTTCTGTTGCTTAGTTGCAAAATACCATTTCTATTTGTAATTTTGCCCGGCAAATAATAACTCCTAATTATTTGTATATGCAACTTGATCCCAACAAATTTATATCAGAAGGACTAACTTACGATGACGTATTATTAGTGCCTGCTTATTCTGAAGTTTTGCCGCGTGATGTGGATACTTCCAGCTTTTTAACCAGAAAAATCCGTATTAATGTTCCTATTGTATCGGCTGCTATGGATACCGTTACCGAAGCTGGTTTGGCAATCGCCATCGCTCAGGCTGGTGGAATCGGTATTCTGCATAAAAATATGACTATAGAGCGGCAGGCTGAACAAGTAAGAAAAGTTAAACGTTCTGAAAGTGGCATGATTCAAGATCCCGTAACTTTAAGGGCAGACGCACTCGTTGCTGACGCTTTTAACATTATGAAAGAATTTAAAATCGGAGGCATTCCGGTTATTGATGCTGATCATAAACTTGTTGGAATTATTACCAACAGAGACCTTCGTTTTCAAAAAGACATGCAACGTCCGGTATTTGAAGTGATGACCAGTGAGAACCTGATCACAGCACCTGAAGGTACAACCTTGCTTCAGGCCGAGGAAATTTTGCAGGATTATAAAATCGAAAAACTTCCTGTAGTTGATAAAGATGGCTTCTTAGCCGGATTAATTACTTTTAAAGACATACAGAAATATAAAAACTTTCCTAAAGCCTGTAAAGATGAACATGGCAGATTGAGGGTTGGCGCAGCAGTAGGTGTGGCTGCAGATAATATAGATCGTGTAGCAGCTTTGGTACTTGCAGGAGTAGATGTAGTGACTGTTGATACCGCACATGGTCACTCTAAAGGCGTAATTGACATGGTGAAGGCTATAAAATCACGTTTTCCGGACCTGCAGGTTATTGCAGGTAACATCGCTACTGCAGATGCGGCTTTGGCATTGGCGGCGGCAGGTGCCGATGCGGTTAAAGTAGGTATAGGTCCTGGATCTATTTGTACAACAAGAATTATTGCAGGTGTAGGCGTTCCGCAACTTTATGCTGTGTTTGAATGTGCCCAGGCTTTAATTGGAACGGGAATTCCTGTAATTGCTGATGGAGGCATTAAACAGACAGGAGATATTGTTAAGGCAATCGCTGCTGGTGCAAGTGCAATTATGGCAGGTTCGCTGTTTGCCGGTGTTGAGGAGTCACCTGGAGAAACAATTATCTATGAAGGACGTAAATTCAAGTCATACAGGGGGATGGGATCTGTTGAAGCTATGCAACTCGGATCTAAAGACCGGTATTTTCAGGACGAAGAAGATGTGGTTACTAAACTTGTTCCTGAAGGTATTGTAGGTCGTGTACCTTATAAGGGAACGCTTTCTGAGGTGATTTATCAGTACGTAGGAGGTCTGAGAGCAGGTATGCACTACTGCGGAGCAGCGACAGTTGAAGATTTGCAAAAAGCTAAATTTGTCAGGATAACCGCCGCTGGTATGAGAGAGAGTCATCCACATGATATCTCAATCACTAAAGAAGCCCCAAATTATTCAAGATAATATATAAAGTTATTCTGTTAAAAGCCTCCTTCATTCCGGGAGGCTTTTTTTATGCTGTCACTATTTTGTTCCACTCCGGATGGCGTTTCAGATAATGCGCTACATAGGTACATAATGGCACTATTTTAAGCCCGTTTTCTTCGATGTATTGGAATGTTTTAGCTACAAGTGCTGCTGCGATACCTTGTCCTTCCTGCTCTTTCGGGACTTCAGTATGAATTAAGTACACTTTATTTCCTTTCTGTTTATAGTCGATAAAAGACTTCTTACCATTTACAGTCAGTTCAAAGTTGTGGGCCTGTACGTTGTTAACTACGGTTAAATCTTCATAATTCATGTCTAAATGTATTAATTTTTTAGATTCTTTATCTTCATTTGTGCTGAATTGACAGTACATTCGAAAATAAAATGCCATAGTAGCCGCATTTAGATTTGGTACGATAATTAATGTATGCCCGTATCGTATACAATTAATAACTATTTTATGCTAAAGTGGATAGATGTTATCAAATATGCTGATCATGGAAACCCAGAACCTGATCAGAAATTAGTAAAGTCAGATGAAGATTGGAGACTGCAATTGTCTGAAGAAGAATATAGAGTTACCAGGTTGAAAGGTACTGAAAGGGCGCATAGTTCTGAGATGTGCAGCCTGTTTGAGCCTGGCATTTACGCATGTATATGTTGCGGAACCTTACTTTTTGACGGCCAGGAAAAATTTGAATCAGGAACGGGCTGGCCTTCTTTCACACAGCCGCTTAAAGAAAATGCAGTGGCTTACCATGCTGATTATGCGTATGGAATGAAAAGAATAGAAGCACTTTGTAATACATGTGATGCCCATTTGGGCCATGTTTTCCCGGATGGACCAGCGCCAAGCGGATTGCGTTACTGCATGAATGCCGTTTCCCTAAAAAAAGCCTGATCATTCCGCTCCCAAATGCAGTATACCAAAGTCTAAATCAGACTATAGTATCAAAGAATTAAGATTTATCTTGCGCAATGAACTTAGAATTCAATAAAAACGAGGACCTGAATAAGCAAACAGTTTACGAACTGAAAACCAGGCTTAAGCAGATATATAAAGGGGGTGGGGAAAAAAATGCTGCGAAACAAAAAGAAAAAGGTAAACTACTTGCGAGGGAGAGAATTGCCTACCTTTTAGATGAGAATTCTGAATTTCTTGAAGTTGGTGCATTTGCTGCTGAGGGTATGTATGCAGAGCAGGGTGGATGTCCGAGTGCCGGTGTAGTGTGTGGAATAGGTTACGTATCTGGCAGACAATGTATGATTGTTGCCAATGACGCCACTGTTAAGGCAGGTGCATGGTTTCCTATGACCGCTAAGAAAAACTTACGAGCTCAGGAAATTGCTATGGAAAATCGTTTGCCGGTTATTTATTTAGTAGATAGTGCCGGCGTATATTTACCCATGCAGGATGAAATCTTTCCTGATAAAGAGCATTTTGGGCGGATGTTTCGAAATAATGCATTGATGTCTGCTGATGGAATTGTTCAGATTTCTGCAATTATGGGTTCTTGCGTTGCCGGGGGTGCTTACCTTCCCATCATGAGTGACGAGGCCATGATTGTAGAAGGTACTGGCTCAGTATTTTTGGCAGGATCTTATCTGGTTAAATCAGCCATTGGTGAAGAAGTAGACAATGAAACATTAGGAGGAGCAACTACTCATTCCGAAATTTCGGGGGTAACAGATTATAAGCATCCCAATGATCAGGCATGTCTGGATAGTATTAAAAATATTATGAGCATGCTTGGTGCTCCGGAAAATGCAGGTTATAGCCGTATTAAAGCTATGTCGCCAAAACATAATTCTGAAGAAATATATGGCTTACTACCTGAAAACAGAGAAAAGCAGTATGATATGCTTGATATTATTGAGCGTTTGGTAGACAATTCCGAACTGGAACAGTATAAAAAGGAATATGGACAAAGCATTATTTGTGGACTGGCTAGAATTGATGGTTGGGCAGTTGGTATTGTAGCTAACCAGCGTAAAGTTGTTAAATCAAAAAAAGGAGAAATGCAGTTTGGCGGTGTCATTTATTCAGACAGTGCCGATAAAGCGGCAAGATTTATCATGAATTGCAACCAGAAGAAAATACCATTGGTATTTTTACAGGATGTTACTGGTTTTATGGTAGGTAGTCGTTCTGAACAAGGTGGCATCATCAAAGACGGAGCTAAAATGGTTAATGCTGTAGCCAATTCTGTTGTACCAAAATTTACAATTGTAGTGGGTAACTCTTATGGTGCTGGAAATTATGCCATGTGTGGTAAAGCTTACGATCCACGATTAATATATGCCTGGCCAAGTGCAAAAATAGCCGTTATGGGAGGTGCCCAGGCAGGAAAAGTACTTCTTCAAATTCAGCAGGCATCACTTAAGGTAAAGGGAGAAGTAGCCTCAGCCGAAAAAGAAGCAGAATTACTAAAAGAGATTACAGAACGGTACGATAGCCAGACTACACCATATTATGCCGCTTCGCGACTTTGGGTAGATGGGATCATTGATCCTCTTGAAACCCGGAAGGTAATTTCAATGGGAATAGAGGCCGCAAACCAGTCACCAATAAAAAGACAATTCAATGTTGGGATAATACAAACCTAGTCCTTAAATTTGTACTTCCTAAACGGCAAAAAACTGCCATAAAAAATACCATTTAATTTATAATAATATGTCTCAAGAGATAGAACACGTTCAATGTTTAATTATAGGATCTGGTCCTGCCGGATATACCGCTGCTATTTATGCTGCTCGTGCAGATCTTAAACCTTTGATGTATACAGGGATGCAAGCCGGTGGGCAGTTAACGCAGACCACAGATGTTGATAATTTTCCGGGATACCCGCAGGGTATTATGGGACCGGAAATGATGGAAGATTTTCGCAAACAGGCTGAAAGATTTGGTACAGAAATACGTTTTGGTTATGTAAGTTCTGTAGATTTCTCTTCTATGCCGCACAAAGTGGTTATTGACGAAGTAAAAACAGTGACTGCAGATACCGTAATTATAGCTACAGGTGCAACAGCAAAGTGGTTGGGGCTTCCAAGTGAGCAGCATTATAATGGTTTTGGCGTTTCTGCATGTGCAGTATGTGATGGATTTTTCTTTAAAGGACAAGATGTAGCTATTGTTGGTGCGGGTGATACTGCTGCTGAAGAGGCTACGTATTTGGCTAAACTTTGTAAAAAAGTATATATGCTGGTTCGTCGTGATGAATTCAGGGCTTCAAAGGCTATGGTAAACAGGGTATTGAATACACCTAATATTGAGGTAATTTACAATAGTGAAGCAAAAGAGGTATTAGGAAATGGCAAAAATGTAACTGGTCTTAAAATAGTAAATAACCAAACACAGGAAGAAACAGATTTAGCAGTTGAAGGTTTTTTTGTGGCAATTGGGCATAAACCAAATACAGATATATTTAAAGGTTGGTTAGAAATGGACGAGACTGGCTATTTAAAGACTATACCTGGAAGTACTAAAACAAACAGGGAGGGTGTATTTGCTTGTGGTGATGTTCAGGATCATTATTACCGTCAGGCGGTTACTGCTGCCGGATCAGGATGTATGGCCGCATTAGATGCAGAACGTTATCTTGCAGCTAAAGAAGACCAGGTAAAAATACTATTTTAGTAAAATATCAATAGATACTATAAGGCGTTCCAACATCGGGGCGCCTTTTTTATTTATTTTGGATTTCCCTCTTGTCCTGCTTTAATTAAATCTCTAACTTGGGATTTTTAATTCACCTGGTAAAGCTAATGAAGAATTTAAATTACAAGATGGTAAACTCGGCCCTAGTAGGTGGCTTGCTTTTTTTATTTTCCTGCACCAATAATCCTGAGCAGATCGTACCACTTAACAATTCAAAGGTGGTGGCAGAACATCTTGCCGGCCCTTTTCCTTTTTATAAAAATATTGTAATCAGACCAGGACTTAATTTTGAAGTAGTGAGTTGGGGTAAGGGGGTAGATAGCATAGGCGGGTATTTGATCCTAATGTCGGACTCTACAAAAAATAAATTCAAGTCCCTGTCTGATGAACGGAATGGAATTGTTACGGATGCCTGGAATATGGATTTAGACAATGATGGCAATCCTGAGATATACGTGCAACTGAAAAGTAAAACTAACGTACTCGATTTAAATGTATTTGAATATGCAGGGGGAGGCTTTAATAAAATTAGTTTTCCTGGCTTAAGCAATTCTTTGAAAAAGAACTATGCAGGTAATGATGAGTTTACCATAAAAAGCGGCGATTTATTTCGTTCTTTTCCTGTAATCAATCCATCAGATAGCACCATAAAACCGGATTCAATTAAGACAATTCAGTACCGGTTAAGTGGCAATACCTTCTCCTCATCTGAAGTTAAAGAGTAATTTAGTTTTGTTCTTTAAATTGCGCGCTGATGCGTTCAAATTTATTAATTAATGTATCCAAACCCTCTTTTTCTCTTTTTAAATAAGCTTTTCTAACCATCGTTGCACAGAGTAAAATCCATAGGATGGAGAAAAGCAGTATTAAAATTTGTAGTAGTATATTTAAGCTTTGCAAGGCCCCATAAAAATAGAGCATTGTACCTGCAGATAGGGCCAGGGCATAAAACCAATATATAGTATGGTACAGGCCAAACCTGCTGTATTGATAGGCTTTCAGGTTTTGTAAAAATTTTTCCGGATGTACGGTAAAATCATGATCCGAAATTAAGCGGTGACTGCGGTAAAGCTTATATGTAGATACAGCAATGGCTGTAATCATCAAGGTAATGCCAATATGAGTAGTCCAGGATTTAAAATCAAAGAATACCCATAACGCCGCAATTGCTAAAAAAGATAAAATCATTCCAACCAGGTTCAGTGTTGATTTGCGACGAATGTTAAACACTTCCTTTTTAACCTGTGCCAGCATTTCATCAGATGAAATTTTCACTTCAATGGTGTGTGATTGCCAAAGGGACTGTATGTGATCAAATTCTTGCATGCTGGTTATATAAATCGGTCAGTTTTTGTTTAATACGGTGAATTTTCACCCTAAGGTTGCCCTCACTAATGCCAGAAATTTCGGCAATTTCATGATACGGTAATTCATCCAGTACCATGGTGATAATTAGTCTGTCATTCTCTTCCAGTTTGGCTATACTTTTATAAAGTAAGGCCACCTGTTCGTTCTTTTCTGAATGCTCTTCAATAGTATTTTCTACTATGTTTTCCGTCAGCTCATCTTTAGCTTGTCTTTTTTCAGATCTGAGGTAAGTTAAGCAGGTATTTACTGCAATTCTGTAGATCCAAGTGGAAATAAGCGATTTATTTCTGAATTTATCTAGATTTTGCCAAACCTTTAAGAAGGTTTCCTGCAACAAATCATTGGCCGCATCGGTATCGCCCGTGTAACCATAGCAAAGATGAAATATCTTTTTGGAGTTACTGTCAAAGATTTCTTTAAATAATTTCTCTTTTTGTTCCAAAATTGGCGTTTTATAGCGTTTTGATGCTTATAATGTGAAAATGTTACAGCTTGTAAATGTAATTGTATCACTTTTTTGCAAACTTTACAGAATAATATAATTATCGTAGTTTTACGGATTCAGAAATTATAATCAGGGGATAAATGACTAAAAACAATCGATTAACGTTTTTTATATTTCTTGCGTTGGTACTTGGCGTAGGGTTTGGCTATTATTTAAATGTAAAATCCTTTGATAGCTACAATCAGGCTATCGTTAATGCAGATCAGGAGATCGCTAAAGTTGATGCTGCGCTTTTAAAAGTTAAGGATACCGCAGATGTGAGTTATGCGCCATTAAATGCCGCAAAAAAACAGGCTTTAAAAACCAGGGTAGAGAATGAAAAGCTTCGTGAAAAAAAATTAGAGCCTTTAACATTATTAAGTGATATTTTTCTTCGCCTGATTAAAATGATTGTGGCACCACTTGTTTTTACTACACTTGTTGTAGGGGTAGCCAAAGTAGGCGACATCAAAGCAGTGGGTCGCATTGGAGGAAAAACAATGTTGTGGTTTGTCAGTGCATCTCTATTGTCTCTTGTCCTGGGGATGATTATGGTCAATATTTTCCGTCCCGGAGAAACAATGAATTTACCCCTGCCTCCAGAAAATATTGATACCGGGCTTCAAAAAGCCGCTTTTTCAATTAAAGATTTTATCTCTCATATTTTTCCTAAAAGCATGACTGAAGCAATGGCCACAAACGAAATATTACAGATTGTGGTATTCTCCCTGTTTTTTGGTGTAGCAACTGCTGCCATTGGTGAAAAAGGAAAAGTAGTGATAGAATTTTTTGATGCCGTGGCACATGTAATCTTAAAGGTTACCGGATACGTAATGAATTTTGCGCCTTTCGCAGTTTTTGGCGCTATGGCAGCTATTGTAGCAAAACAAGGTTTAAGCGTAATTTCCACCTACGCTTTGTTTATCGGGGAGTTTTATTCTACGATGCTGTTATTGTGGATTATCTTAATTTTTATCGGATTTGCTATTTTAAAAGGCAGGGTATTTAATTTGGTTAGCCGGATGAAAGAGCCTGTTCTTGTTGCTTTTAGTACAGCCAGCAGTGAAGCTGCATATCCAAGGACAATGTTGCAATTAGAACGTTTTGGATGCAAAGATAAAATTGTAAGTTTTGTCTTGCCGCTGGGATATTCTTTTAACCTGGACGGCTCCATGCTGTACATGACATTCGCTTCGTTATTTATTGCACAAGCCTATGGCATCCATTTGTCCTTTGAGCAGCAAATAACTATGCTGTTAATCTTAATGTTAACGAGTAAGGGCATAGCAGGAGTGCCAAGGGCATCGTTAGTTGTTATTGCAGGAACCATTGCTACCTTTAATATTCCAGAAGCCGGACTTGCGCTTTTAATTGGCATTGACCCATTGCTGGACATGGGACGTTCGGCAACAAACGTAATTGGGAACAGCCTGGCTACAGCGGTAGTTAGCAAATGGGAAGGGGAGCTTTCACCTGCACAGGATTAATCATCACAACTATAAAAATACATGACAAGCAGAACTAAAAAACTATTCATTTGGATGAGTGTTGTCGTCCCTTTCCTGGCTTATGCCATTGTTTATTACGCACCTATATTAAGAAATGCACCTTTTAAATCAGCAGATTTCGTTTCTTTTCAATACCAGTGGGGTGAAGGCCCAAACCTTCAAAATTCTTATGATTCTGCCACCGGTAGATATCAATACTTGAATAATAAAGATTCATTGATTATAACTCGTGTAAAATTGAAGAAAGATGACTTGCTGTACATTCATCATCAAGCTAGTGAATTGGGATTTTGGAATTTCCCATCCCTGGTAGCCAATAAAGGTACAGATCTAAAAACCACTAAAGTACTTAGATACCGTATTCAATTTAATTATAAAACTAAAACCAAGACTGTAGATTTTGTGAGTGATTTTGATGAAATCCCAAAATTACGGGACATCGCGATAAACATGAAGACGATGTTGGAGAAGTCAATTAATGATGCTGAGGACCGTTATAAGAAGTAGGTTTTTAACTGCAGGCAGATAATAGTTTAAAAACTTGTGATTTGATAAAAATAAGTTCTATATTTGCACCTCTAAAAATAAACAATTTAAAATATAATTATTTAACAATGTACGCAATAGTAAATATAGCAGGACAGCAATTCAAAGTTGCAAAAGACCAGCACCTTTTTGTACACCGTTTGCAAGGAGATGAAGGCGCTAGTATTGAATTTGACAATGTATTGTTGGTTGAAGATGGTGGTAAAATCTCTGTAGGAGCTCCTGCATTGAAAGGTGCAACTGTTTCAGCTAAAATCGTGTCTCATTTAAAAGGTGATAAAGTAATCGTTTTCAAAAAGAAACGTAGAAAAGGTTACAAAAAGAAAAATGGTCACCGTCAGTATTTCACTAAGATCCAAATTGAAGGTATCAGTTTGTAATTAATTATTCGTTAAATTAAAAGGTGGTTTTACCAACTTTATAAGATAAAATAGAATGGCACATAAAAAAGGAGCCGGTAGTTCCAGGAACGGACGTGAATCGCATAGCAAGCGCTTAGGTATTAAAATCTTCGGTGGTCAATCGGCTATCGCTGGAAACATTTTAGTGCGTCAGCGTGGTACAAAACACCATCCAGATAAAGGTGTAGGTATTGGTAAAGACCATACTTTATTCGCTTTAGTAGATGGTACAGTAATTTTCAAAAAGAAACAAGATAACAAATCATACGTTTCTATTTTACCTGCAGAAGTTGTTGCTGCAGTAGTGGAGAAAAAAGTTGAAGCAATTAAAGTTGCTGAAGCAGAAGAAGCTGCACCGGTAAAAAAAGCACCAGCAAAAAAAGCTGTTAAGGCTGAAGTAGCTGAGTCTACAGAAACTGAAACCGAAGCTGCTCCTGCAGAATGAGTTCAAAATAAGATACAAAAAAAGGGCCTTCGCATTTGCGAAGGCCCTTTTTTTGTATCTCTGATTTTTCAATCCTTTGGCTCAATGTTCTCTATTCATTAATTCATTTGAAAGTTGAATCAGGGTAGCTTTTTGCGTGGGTGCTACCTGGATTTTTTCCAATGCAGTAAATGCTTTATCCAAATACGTTTTCATTTCTTCTGCTGCAAGATCGCGAATCTTATAATGCTCATATAAAGCCGTAATTTGGCCTATTTTGTCTTTAAGGTCTGTATTTACAAATTGAAGCTTAAGTTTGTTTGCGTCCTTTTCATTAGCCAACTCTTGCAATTTTAAGAGCAAGAATGTTTTCTTATTCGCAATAATATCACCGGCAATTTGCTTTCCAAATTTCTCCGGATCACCAAAAACATCAAGTATATCATCCTGTAACTGAAAAGCAATGCCAAGATTTTCTCCAAACTGATAAATCAGTTCTCTTTCATACTCATCCGCACCCGCTATGATTGCGCCTAATTTCATCGCCCCACCAACAAGTACCGCGGTTTTTAAGCGGATCATTTCTATGTACGCACTGATGCTCACGTCATCTCTCGTTTCATATTCCATATCCAGCTGTTGTCCCTCACATACCCCCTGAGCTGTGGCATTAAAGGTATTTAACACGTCTTTAAGGAAAACACTATCAACTTTTGCCAGTTGCTTATTGGCTTCCACCATCATGACGTCGCCACTTAAAATCGCGTTATTTGTACCCCATTTTTCGTGTACAGTAGTTTTGCCTCGTCTAAGCGGAGCATTATCCATGATGTCGTCATGGATAAGCGTAAAATTATGAAAGGTCTCAATAGCTAACGCCGCTGGAAGCGCCTCATCAATGTCACCATTAAATAAATCGGCAGCAATAAGCACCAATGCGGGTCTTAGGCGTTTGCCACCCAAATTCATAATATAGGTAATCGGTTCGTATAAATCTTTTGGATGTTTAGGGTATTCAATTGCAGGAATTGCTTTTTCAATAATTTGCTGCAGCTCTGAAGTGGTATACATTCTTTGGCTAATATGCTTATCTTAATTTATCGTTTATAATTATTAGTCTTGTATCAATGAAAAGTCAATCTGACGTTTAGAAAGATCTACTTTTTTTACTTTAACCTTTACTTCATCACCAAGTTGGTATTTTTTGTGCTTACGCTGTCCAACAATGCAATAGTTTTTCTCGTCAAGCACATAGAAATCGTCCGCTATATCCCTCAACCTAATCATACCTTCACATTTGTTGTCTGTCAACTCCACATACATTCCCCACTCGGTTACCCCAGAGATGATGCCCATAAAGATATTCCCTACATTTTCTTCCAGGTATTCTACCTGTTTGTACTTAATTGAGGCACGTTCTGCATCTGCAGCACGTTTTTCCATCGCAGATGAATGTGTGGAGGCAATTTCATACTCTTCTTCATTTGCAGATTTTTCTTTGTTCAGATAAGCTGCAAGTAAACGGTGTACCATCACATCCGGGTAACGGCGGATGGGAGAGGTGAAGTGGGTATAATGATCAAAAGCCAGACCATAGTGACTGGTTTTTTTGGTGGTATAAACAGCTTTTGCCATTGAACGTATCGCTAGTTGCGTCAAAACGTTTTGCTCCTTTTTTCCCTCTACATCTTCCATTAAGAAATTAAGTGATTTGGCAATGTCTTTGTCTGACTTCATATTGATCTTATAGCCAAATCTGGCGGCAAAGAGTGCAAAATTCCCCAGATTTTCTAGGTTTGGAGAATCATGAGATCGGTATACAAATGTATATTTCTGTTTTCCTTTGCCTTTTTTGGCTACAAATTCTGCTACCTTTTTATTAGCTAGCAACATAAAATCTTCAATCAGCTTATGCGCATCTTTACGCTCTTTAACGTATACACCAATCGGTTTACCGTGTGCATCAAGTTTAAATTTTACTTCTGTACTTTCAAAACTAATGGCACCGTTTTTAAACTTTTTATCCCTCAGTATATAGGCAAGTTCATTCAGTTTTAACAGTTCTTCAGCGTAATCGCCAGCTTTGTTTTCGATAACTTCCTGCGCGTCTTCATAACTAAACCTATGGTTAGAATGAATTACCGTGCGCCCAAACCATTCGGTAATAATATTTGCCTTTTCATCCAATTCAAAAACAGCAGCAAAGCATAGTTTATCTTCATGCGGACGAAGTGAACAGACACCGTTACTCAACCGTTCAGGAAGCATCGGGATCACCCGGTCTACCAGGTAAACAGAGGTAGCCCTGGAATAGGCTTCCTTGTCTAAAGCGCTGTTAGGGGTTACATAATGAGACACATCTGCAATGTGTACGCCAATTTCATAATTGCCATTTTCCAGTTTCTTAAAAGAAATGGCGTCATCAAAATCTTTAGCATCAGCAGGATCTATGGTAAACGTAGTCGTGTCCCTGAAATCGCGACGGTTTTTTAAATCCAAATCGGAGATTTGCTCTGGAATAGCATTTGCCTCATGTTCAACTTCTTCAGGGAAAGACAATGGGAAGCCATACTGAGCCAGGATGGCATTCATCTCTGTATCATTTTCACCCTGTTCTCCTAAAATATTGCTGATCTTTCCAATGGGATTTTTTACACCCTCCGGCCAGTCTGTAATGGTTACCTGTACTTTCTGTCCATCTTTGGCACCACCTAAATCAGAGAGTGGTATAAATATGTCCTGCAGCATTTTGCGATCATCTACGTTCACAAAAGCAAAACGTTCGGAGATCTTTATCACACCAATAAAATCCATCTTATTGCGCTGAACAATTTCTACAACCTCACCCTCATTTTTTCGTCCACCACTCTTCTTCGCATAGATATATACCTTTACTTTATCACCATGCAGTGCGTTGTGTAATTTTCGGGCAGATACGTAAATGTCTTTTTCAAACTCGTCATCCGGAATAATAAAAGCAGAACCGTCTGCAGTCATGTCAACCTTTCCTAAAACAAAAGTTTTAAGATCCTTTAAACGATATTTTCCTTTCTCTGCTTCTACGAATACGCCCTTTTTAACTTGCTCTTTCAGCAGTTCAGAAATGGTTTCTCTGGCAGCAGCATCATTGATGTTTAAGGCTGCCGATACTTGTTTATAATTGAGTGCTTCCTTGGTGTTTTTCTGTAATACATCACTAATAAGTTGTATCAAAACAAGTTCCAGGTGAGCAGATTTCTTTTTTGCCATAATTTAACTATGAATCACCCGAAGGTAACAAATTGAACTCAAACATTGTTGTATTTTGTACCTTTGCAAGGACAATGTTGATTTAAAATGATAGAAAGTAACGAGAGAAAAACAGGAAAAGAGCTGCTAATGATTTTAGTGAAGGCTGTCCTTTGGGCGGTACTGGTTTACTTTAACATCAATAAACCTGCATTCTATCTGGAGTATCCACACCTTAGTAATGTATTTTATGGGTTATTGGTGTTTTTAGGCCCCAGTTTAACCTTATCCATTTTAAGGCTTGTAGTCATTTACTGGTACATCCGAAAACATCACTTCAAAAATAACATAAGGGATAATTTTATCCTGGGGATAAGCAGGATTGTTTCCATTTTAAACACCCTGGTATTTATCGTAGCATTGATGCTGTTTTTCGGCATTGATCCAAAGGAATTTATTACTGGCATATCCATCGTTGCGGCGGCAGTTGCACTCACTTTCAAAGACTATGTTACCAATATGATCAATGGATTGATCATTATGTTTTCTGATCGGCTTTCCCTGGGAGATCACATCAAAATGGGTGATCATGAAGGGAAAATACTTGACATCACCCTAATCAATATGATTTTACAGAATGACGATAGTGATATGGTCATTGTTCCAAATTCAGTAGCCTTCAGCTCCGTTATCATCAATCAAAGCAAGCAGAATACCAAAAAACTCAGTATAGAATTTGAGATGGGTTTGCACAATGGTTACACGCCAGAATACCTTGAAAACCATCTTAAAAAGGTAATGGAACAGTATGCTGCAAATGTTGTTTCAGGCGGATTAACCGTGAAAACCCTTTCTATTAATAAAGATGTGGTGGTATTTAAAGCGATGGTATTATTAAAACACTACGATAAAGTGAAAGAAAGAGAGATCAGAAGAACGGTAAATACAGAACTGATCCGATTATCAGCTTCTTTGAAATCCTAAAATTTAATTGCCGACAGGCTTTCCGGGGATGCTCGAAATCAGTTTTTTAGTATAGGCTGATTGTGGGTGCGCATAAACCTCATCTGCAAAGCCATGTTCTTCAATTTTGCCTTTATTCATGACCAGTATCCTGTCAGATATGTGTTTAACAACTGCTAGATCGTGCGAAATGAATATATAAGTTAATCCAAGCTCCTGTTGCAATTGCCTCAGTAAATTCAATACCTGTGCCTGTACTGATACATCCAGCGCTGATACTGACTCATCACAAATGATAAATTTTGGCTGTAGCGCCAATGCGCGGGCAATAACTATTCTTTGTCTCTGGCCGCCAGAAAACTCATTAGGATAGCGGTCAAAATGCTCAGCTTTAAGTTCCACTTTCTCCAGTAAATTAACCACATGGGCTTTTCTTTCCATATCGTTTTTAAACATCTTGTGCACCTTCAAAGGTTCTGTTAAAGAGCTTCCTATTGTCTTGCCTGGGTTAAGGGATGAATATGGATCCTGAAAGATGATCTGCACATCTCTTCTTATTTTTCTTAACTCCAAATCATCAAGTTTAGTCAGGTCCTCACCATCAAATATAATTTTTCCGGAAGTAGGTTCAACCAGCCTGAGTATACTTCTGCCAAGGGTAGTCTTCCCACAGCCTGATTCGCCAACCAGGCCCAAAGTCTCTCCGGGAAATACCTCAAAAGAAACGCCATTTACCGCTTTGTTAAAGCCTTTTTCTTTGGTAAACAGACCTTTTTTGTTTGGGAACCAGGTGTTCAGTTCTATTACCTTAAGTAAAGGCTGTTGCAGATACAGCGCGTTTCTACGTTCCATGATCTCAGCAGGGGTAAAGCTATTTGTGGCTAATAAATGCTTTGCGTCATCTTCGGCAGTATCATTTAAAAAATCGGCAACTGTAGGCAGCCATTTTAGCTGACGGTAAGGAGAAGGTCTGCAGGCCATTAAACCCATGGTATAAGGATGTTTCGGATGGTTAAAAAGTTGCTCAAGGCTTCCTTTCTCCACTATTTTACCTTTATACATTACTGCCACATCATCCGCAATTTCGCCAATTACAGCCAGGTCATGAGAAATAAAAATCATAGCCATCTGCCGTTCATTTTTAAGCTTACGTAAAAGTGTTAAAATGCTCTTTTGTACTGTAACGTCAAGTGCTGTAGTAGGTTCATCAGCAATAAGCAATTCCGGATTGCAGCTCAAAGCCATAGCTATCATCACCCGCTGTTTCTGTCCACCAGAAATTTGATGCGGGTATTTACCAAAGATCTGTTCCGGATCCGGTAGTTGAACTTCATTAAATAGCGCTATTGTTTTACGTTGGGCCTCTTTATTGTTCAATTGTTGGTGCAATATTATCGCCTCCATAACCTGCTCTCCACAAGTCAACACCGGGTTTAATGAGGTCATGGGTTCCTGAAAAATCATCGAAATCCTGTTCCCTCTGTATTTTTTCAGTTCCTCGGTGCTAAGACTTAAGAGATCGATGTTTTCAAACTCAATCTCGCCTTTAATCAGCGTGTTTAAAGGGTTGTGCAGGCGCATGATAGAAAAGGAAGTCACCGACTTACCAGAGCCGGATTCACCAACTATGCCCAGCACTTTTCCCTTTTCGATCTCAAAACTTACATTCTCTACCGCATTCAAAACTGAATGGTCATCCTGGTTTCGAAACTGTATATTTAGATTCTTTACATTTAGCATCAGATTACCAAGATAGGAATTTTATGGTCTCAATCCCGGTAGTTTCTCCTATTTTTGTCAAATGGAAAAAAGAGAAATTCTGGATACCAAACGTAAAGCACTGAAAATAAATCTTAATCCAAAGATTTATGGAACTTTTGCGGAAATTGGTGCAGGACAAGAGGTAGCCCGAAATTTTTTCACAGCTGGGGCAGCTTCCGGAACAGTTGCTAAAACCATGTCGGCTTACGATATGACATTTAGTGATGCCATCTACGGAGCAGAGCAGTCGGGTAGGTATGTAAGCCAGTCGCGCCTAATGAAAATGTTAAACCATGAGTATGGTTTGCTTAATGAACGGTTAAGTAGTGAAAAATATGATGAACGTACTTTTTTCGCTTTTGCAGATACAGTTACCACCTTAAATTTCAATAAATCCAATGATCCACATGGCTGGATTGGTCTTAAATTTCAGTCAGAACCAGATGGCGATGCCAATGAAATATTATTTCACGTTCGTTTGCTGGATACAGATGCCGCCTTACAGCAAAATGTATTGGGTACGCTGGGGGTAAATCTAATGTTTGCTGCCTTTTATTACCTTGATGATCCAAAAACTATGGTAGAATCTTTGGCAGATAACCTTACCATAGGCTCTGTAGAAATTGACCTGATTTCTGTTGATGGCCCCGCATTTAAGCACATCAATAATATTCTGCTTAATTTATATCTCATTGTTAAAGATTTTTCAAGCGCAGCTATTTTTGATTCTTCAGGAAAGCCTCGCTTGCCCAAAGACCTCTTATATAAAAAAGACATCATGATTCTGCGGACTAAATATGCTCAGAAGTCCAATCCAAACTTTAGCATGCTCAATAAAGCAGTTGATCAGTTTGTAAGGTCAGAAAATGTTAAGGAGGAAAACCTCAGTGTACTTATTGAAGTGCTATTAAGCAACGTGTTGACAGCGGATGACGAGGCTCCAGAAGATATAGATCTTGAAGCCGTTGCAAAAAGGGCACAAGAAATGTGTGATACAGGCAATCTGGTTATCGTCTCTAACTTTGCCCGGCACAATAAGCTGGCTAAATATCTCGACCGCTGTAAGCCTAAAAGCGTAGGGATCTCAACCAATATCAATAACCTCAAATTTGTGTTTAATTCGGGTAATTTCGGAGATAATTATTATAGCCAGCTGTTAAGTTATGTGAGCGATATGTTTAGCAAAAACGTGAAATTATTTGCGTATCCATATCTGGATAAAAAAACTCAGGAAGTTATTACTACTGTTAATATGCCGGTTACACAAGAAGCAAAGCCTTTGTTTGATTTTTTAATTATTAACGGGTATATTTCTGATATTGAAGAATATAGCGAAGGGGATGTGAAAACTGTGTAACCGCTCGTAATTTATTCGCCGGCTGCAGCTGCTTACCGCAGATTTTTGCTCCGGGAATAATTTTTTAAAGCGGTAACCAGCTAAGGCCGGCTCATTAAATCACTCGCTATTCCAGCAGATTGGCAGGGGAGAGGACCGGTAGGGAGCGCCTGTTAATAGTGTTTGCTGGCAAGGCACGCGAAGATGTGAAAAAGCGGAGTTTACGTTTTGTAAATGAGCATTTTTAAGATCGAGTGTAACGCCGGCAGCGAATTCTTTATATTGGGGTGCGGTAGATGAGTCTGTTAATAGCGTTTGTTGGCAAGGCACGCGAAGAGGTAAAAAAGCGGAGTTTACATGTTGTAAATGAGCATTTTTAAGATCGAGTGTAACGCCGGCAGCGAGCGCTATTAACAGACGTAGTTGGTTAGTTGCGCATGTTGATAAACTGAAGCGGCTGCCCAAAATCTTCAGTCCTGCACAAAGAAATTACCTTTTGCAGGTCATCAATGCTTTTGCTTTGCACACGAACCTGATCGTCCATTAAAGATGGTTGCACTTTAAGGCCGCTGGCTTTTATTTTTGCAATTACTTTTTTTGCGGTCTCTTTGTCAATTCCTTCTTTGATAGAAATTTCCTTTCTAATCATGTTTCCGGAAGCGTAAACTTCTTTACCAAAATCCAGACTTTTTGGATCCAGGTTTTGCTTCATCATTCTGGAGATAATTGAGTCTTCAATGGCTTTTAAGCGCATATCATCTTCAGTAACGATAGTGATCACATTTGTTTTTTTATCGTGGTCAATGGTGCTTTTAGAGGTATTGAAATCGTAACGGTTTAAGATTTCTTTTTTAGCATTGTTCATCGCGTTATCCAATGTTTGCGCGTCTACTTTGCTTACAATATCAAAAGTGGGCATGATTATTAGCTTTTAATTTGTTAGATTTAGTGATTAGAAAATAAATTCATGAAAGCGAAGAAAACAAAAGTGCAAAAAAAAGCTGTGAATAGGGACGTAAAAAATGAATTAGCACAAACACTTACGCAAAAGTTTTTGGAAGTCATAAAAAGTCTCGGACATGATGCAGAGCATCTCGCAGAAGATCTTGCTAAAGCAGGTAAAAAGGCGGCAAAGAAAATCACTAAAAAAGTTGCTGCCGCCGCAGAAGTTGTAAGCACAAAAATTGAAGATATTGCTGAAAAACCTACAGTGCAGGCACCTAAAAAGGCAGTTACCAAAGAAGTTAAAAAGGCACAGAAAACGGTTCAAAAAGCAGTTTCCAAAGCAAGACCTGTGGCAAATAGCGTTAAAGTTACAGCTATAGCATCAGAAGAAAAGGCTGCCAGGGTGTTGTCTGCCGTAACTAAGCCAGCGGTTAAAAAAACTGCCGTTAAAACAATTCCAGGTAAAGCAAAAGAATAAAATGATTTGATAATGTTTTATAATTAACATTTGCTTAACAATAGAATATGCATTTTTGACTCTTCCCGGATATAAGCCGGAATGTTTTTGATTTTTATAGATGACCAAGAAAAAAGTACCGTTTTTAAACAGAGAAATCAGTTGGCTGCATTTTAACGAACGTGTTTTGCAAGAAGCTGCTGATGAAACGGTTCCGTTAATTGAAAGGATTAAATTTCTTTCTATTTTTTCATCCAACCTTGAAGAATTTTACCGTGTAAGGGTGGCTACCATGACAAGGTTAGCCAACTTAAATGATAAATCTAAGGCCCTGTTGGGCTTTAATCCTAAAAAGGTATTAAATGAAATTAAAAATATTGTTGTTAAACAGGAGCGTAAGTTTGAGCAGCTTTTTCAGGCTACATTGCTAAATGAGCTAGCACAAAATCGAATCTTTATTTTAAATGATACCCAGTTAAACGTTTCCAGGGGAGAGTTTGTCCGCAATCATTTCAGAGACAAAATCCTTTCTAACCTGGTTCCAATCATGATTGACCCGGAAAAACCATTTCCGGAACTTAAAGACAGATACCTTTATTTTTTTGTACGACTTACTAAAATCAGTTCAAAAAGGTCTGAGAAGTTTGCCCTCATAGAACTTCCAAATGGACTTCCCCGCTTTCTGGTACTGCCAGAAACAAACGGACTAAAATTTATTATCCTCGTTGAAGACATTATCAAATACTGTTTAGATGATATTTTTTATGTCTTTAATTACGATGCTCTTGATGCTTATTCTATTCAGCTTACGCGGGATGCGGAACTGGATGTAGATAAAAACATTAGTGAAAAATTTATTGATGAGCTAAAGTCAAGTCTCGATAAGCGTAAAAAGGGCAAGCCAATGCGCTTACTCTACGATACAGAAATGCCTTTTGATATGCTTAGCGTACTGGTATCTAAAGTGAAAATAGAATCTGAGAGTCTCATTCCCGGAAATCGGTACCACCGCTTCGGAGATTTTATCCGCTTTCCAAATGTAGGTGCTGCCGAACTTGAATATGCGCCAACTGTCCCGCTAAAAGTTGCAGGATTGCACCGTACAGAGAGTATCTTTAACAAACTTGCCGAAAAAGATTACCTCGTTAACCTTCCATATCAATCTTATGATTATATCATTCTATTTTTAAGGGAAGCTGCAATAGATCCTAAGGTAACAGAAATCAACATTACGTTATACCGCCTTGCTGAAAATTCAAAGGTGATTCACGCATTGATCAACGCCGCTAAAAATGGAAAAAAAGTAACCTGCCTGGTAGAGTTAAAAGCACGATTTGATGAACAGGCAAATATTTCCTGGACAAAGCGTTTGGAAGAAGAAGGTGTACATGTAAATTATGGGCTGTCGGATTATAAAGTGCACTCTAAAATATGCCTTGTTAAACGTATAGAGCGGGGCAGAGCTGTATATTATGCAAACCTTGCTACAGGAAACTATAATGAAAAGACAGCCAGGTTGTATTGTGACCATAGCATCTTTACTGCAAAAAAAGAAATTACAACAGATTTAGTTAAGCTTTTTGCTGCACTAAACAAAAAAACCGTTACCAAAGGTTTTAAGCACCTCATTATTTCTCCGTTAGAGTCACGAAATAAGTTTTATGCCAATATAGACAGGGAAATAAAAATTGCCAAATCAGGCAAACCGGCTTATCTCATTTTTAAGGTAAATAGCCTGGCCGATGAAGGTATCGTAGATAAATTATACGAAGCCAGCAATGCTGGCGTAAAAATTAAACTCATTGTTCGTGGAATTTGCTGCCTTGTGCCCGGTATCCCTGGCTTTAGTGAAAATATCACCGCAATAAGTATTGTCGATAAATTCCTTGAGCATGCCCGGGTGTTTATCTACGGTAACAATGGTAAAGAAGAAATGTATTTATCCTCAGGCGACCTAATGAGCAGGAATTTTGAGCATAGGGTAGAAGTAGGCTTTCCTGTTCTCGATAAGGAAGTGAAGCAGGAAATCCGTGATATTATAGATTTTCAGCTGCAGGATAACGTAAAGGCCCGTGACATTACCAAATTGAATAATAACAAGTACCATAAAAATAAGCTTGACGTTAAAGTGCGGGCGCAAATCCACACATATAATTATTTAAAGAACAAACACCAGTAAAATTACATGCTAAGATACGCTGCCATTGATATTGGCTCTAATGCCGTTAGGTTACTCATTGCCGATATTTCTAAAACAAGTCGGGGTTACGAATATAAAAAAAATACGCTGGTCAGAGTTCCCTTGCGCCTGGGTGATGATGCTTTTCTGGATCAGAAAATCAGCGACCGTAAAATTGAGGATTTAATCAAAACAATGTCGGCCTTTAAAAACCTCATGGATGTTTATCATGTAACCACTTATCTTGCCTGTGCTACTTCGGCCATGCGCGAAGCAAAGAATGGGCTGGAGATTGTTAAAAAGATCAAAAAGATAGCCAATATAGATTTAGAGATCATAGAGGGGCAGCGTGAGGCAAATATCATTTATGCCAATCATATCGAAGAAACGCTTGACATCAGGAAAAGTTATCTTTATATAGATGTGGGTGGCGGTAGTACAGAACTCTCGGTATTTGTGAATAAGCTTCCGGTAGCGTCCAGATCTTTTGATATTGGCACCATCAGAATCTTAGATAATCAGGACAAAGACGAAACCTGGGAAGAAATGAGACTTTGGGTAAAGGAACAGACCAAACATTTAAAAAATCTTGCTGGTATAGGTACCGGGGGTAATATCAATAAGCTTTTCAAAATGTCTGGCGAAAAAGACGGACATCCATTGCCATTTTTAAAGCTTAGGAGTATGTTTAATGATTTAAACAGCCACTCTTTAAAGGAAAGAATCACTGTTTTTAGCCTAAAGCCAGACCGTGCAGATGTAATTATTCCTGCCTGTGAAATTTACCTCACCTTAATGAAGTGGACAGGGATAAAACAAATTTATGTGCCCAGCGTAGGCCTGGCAGATGGTATCATTAACCTGCTGATTGACGAAAATTTAGAAGATTAATTACCAGGCAAGCGCCAGGTATTTGCCATGGTGACTTACGGTAATAGCCTTATCTTTTGGATAAGGTTTTTCGTTACCGGTCCACTCCGTTATGCTTATTGTGGATTGTTCAAAAAGTTGTGGCTGTGAAGCAGACAACGTATAAATACAATCCGCTCTTAAGAAAGATCGGGTATGATATACCTGCCCCATATAAGTGACCAGGCCAGCCATACATTTCTGCTCCAGCTCCTCTACTACACAGGATATTTTGGTAGGTGCATAAACTCTTTGATTAGCATGCATTCTCGACCAAACCTTGTATGTGGCCTCCTTCATGCTCCAAAACAACCAAACCATAATTTCTGGTTCAACCGCATTTTTTATGGTCGCCTGTTCTGCCCCTGTAAAAATCTTTTCCAAATATCCTGTTCTGCGCCAATTGCTCTCGCTCTTTGCCACATGTAAATCAACCAGATCAATTCCTATCATTTCTGTTGTAACTTAGCTTCAATCACTTGTAAAGCTACCCTTACATTTAGCATTTGTTCCATGGAATCGTTGTCTATCTCAATGTCAAACTCTTCTTCAATATCCAGCACCACATCAACAAGGTTGGCAGAGTTAATTTTAAGGTCCCTTATAAAGTCGGTATCTTCCGTAATCGTTTCCAATGCCTCTTTATTTTGTGCATAGGTAGCAACAATGGGTCTCAATCTTTTTAATGTTTCATCATTCATGGCTATATTTTTTTAAGATGATACAAGCGTTCACGTCCCCAAAACCAAAGCTGGCCTTTGCAAGGATGTTTATATTTTTATGCAGTAGCTCACGTGGTATTTTTATAGGATCCACAATCTCCGTAATGTGTGGATTCAGGTCTTCACAATTGAGGTTTGGAAAAATAAATCCCTCCTTTATCTCCAATACTGCAGCCACAGTTTCTATACTCCCTGCTGCTGCAATACAATGTCCGGTCATTCCTTTTAAAGAATTTATATATGGAAAATCGGTGCCGCTTCGCTGAAGTGCAATACTCCAGTTTTCAATTTCTAAGGCATCCATGGCAGTTGCGGTTAAATGCGCATTAATCACGTCAACATCCTGCGTTTCAATGCCTGCATCCTTAATGGCATTTACAATGCACCTTTGTACAGCCACAGGGCCGGGGGCAGTCATCGTACCCTTACCTCGCTGCCCGCCACTATTCACATTCCCTCCCAGTAGTTCGGCATAAATTCGGGCACCTCTTTCCAGCGCACTATCCAAAGATTCTATCACCAATGCTCCGGCACCGCTTCCCGGTACAAAGCCACTTGCAGAGGCACTCATTGGTCTCGAACCCTTTTCCGGAAAATCGTTATGCTTAAACGTGCAAACTTTCATCGCATCAAAACCACCCCAAATGTAGGGGCCACTATCGCTTGTGCTGCCGGCCAGCATAATCCTTGCTTTTCCAGCGCAGATGCGCTCGTACGCCATCAAAATAGCTTCAGTACCTGTAGCACAAGCAGAAGAGTTTGTACTGATCTGGTTGCCAAGTCCTAATTTCGCGGCAATCCAGGCACTTATCCCACTTGCCATGGTTTGCTGTACCACTGTGCTGCCCAACCTGCGTACCAATTTTTCATCTATCTTGTAAATGGCCTCACGAAACCTGTCTATTCCCGAAGTCCCCGTTCCAAATATTGTCCCGCAATCCCAGTACGGCTCCGTACATTCGTTTATCAACAGTCCGGCATCCTTCCAGGCATCCACTGCCGCAATCACACCATATAAAATACCACTGCTGTTAAAGTTTTTAAGCTCCAACGGATTAAAGTACTGAGAAATTAACGCTTCAGAAAGGGGAGGTTTGCCCGCAATCTGGCAGGAAAATTCAAGATCCTGGAGCATAGGCTGATGTTTAATTCCGGACTTGCCCAGTTTAATGGCTTCAGAAAATTGAGCTAGCCCAATTCCGTTAGGCGCCACTACACCCAATCCGGTAATTACAACCCTGTTAGCCATTTAACTTGGTAGTAACCATGCCAGAAAGGCTTCCCTTACAAACTATTTCGCCGTTCCCGTTTTTCATCACTACATTACAATGCAGTTTTTTAAACCGGAAATATACTTTCTCGGATACTACCGTAACCTGCTCACCCGGAAAAACAGGTTTCATAAAATCAATTGCGGTAGATGTTAGCATAACATGGCCAGTCATTCCCGCTTCCAGGTCGCCCATTAAATAAATCCCCAAACAAACCAACCCAATTTGCGCCATCGTTTCTGTTAAAATTACCCCAGGAGTTACAGGATGGTCTTTAAAGTGTCCTTTATAAAAATCCAGCCCGCTGTTAAAAGTGTAGGTACCGGTAACACCATTTTCGTCAATCTCTTGCAGGTCATCTACAAATAAAAAGGGACTACTGTAAGGTAATTTTGCTAATATATCTTGTTCTTTCATCATAAAATAATTTAATCTCTAGCAGATGCCAGCTCCTCCATCCACAGGAATTATGGCGCCGTTTATCCATCCTGCCTCATCTTTGCAAAGCAGGTAAACTACATTTGCCACATCTTCAGCAGTTGTTAAACGTTTAAAAGGATTGTTCTCAATACTATGCTCCTTAAGCCGATCACTTCCAGGAATCATCCTAAAAGATCGGGTATCGGTTACACCAGCCTGCACACAATTGGCGCGTAGTCCATAAGGTGCAAATTCAAGTGCAATGCTTCTTGTTATTGCTTCTAAACTGGCCTTGGCCGCAGATACCGCTGCATAATGTTTCCATGCTTTGGCAGAGCCTTCGCTTGTAAATGCAAGCACACGGGCATCTTCAGCAAATAATTTTGCCTCAAATGTAACTTTAGTCCAGTCGTACAAGCTAATGGCCATGTGCTGCAAAGTAAGCACAAAATCGTCATTTTCCAATACCGCTGCTGTATCTGATACCATCGCTTTCAAATTGCCTTTTGCAATACTGTGCAATAAACAGCGTATTTTTCCTGCCGCCTGTTTTTCTAATAAAGCTTTAACAACCTCCGCCCGGCATGCTGGGTTTGTGATATCCATATTAAAAGTAAGTACCTCAATGCCGGGGACTTTAAGGGCTTCAAATAATGGATTTATGACCTTCATTTCCTCCCGCGTATTGCGGTGCACAATTAAAATATTCATCCCATGAGCGGCCAGTTTAGCAGCTGAAGCAAGACCAAGACCGCTGCTGCCGCCCAAAATAATGGCCCAATAGTTCTGCTTTTCAAACTCTCTTACCATCTTAATAATATTCTTTGCGCAGAAAAACCAGGTCCAAAGCTCAACATCAGTCCTGTTTCGCCTTTTTCATGAGGCGCATCCATAAATCTCTCCAAAACATATAAAACCGTGGCGCTAGACATGTTTCCGTACATGCGCAGTACTTCCCTGGTATCGTCAATATTTTTACCAAGTTTCCCGAATAACTCTTCAACTACCTGCACAATCTTTTTACCGCCGGGATGAAAAATTAAGTGATCTATGTCGGCTATGGTCAAATTTTCTTTTGCTAAAAAGGGGTAAATGATTTCCGGAAAATGGGTCGCAATTGTTTCAGGTACTTCAATATCCAATACCATTTGTAAACCGGTATTGGTCAGGTTAAAACCCATCATGTGTTCTGCATCATAAAAATGGTACATCTCTTCAGCTACCAGTTCCGGGCCTTCATCATCATCAAAAGATGAGAGTAATACACAGGCGGCACCATCACCAAATATCGCTGCACTAACAATATTGGCCATAGAAAAATCATCAAGTTGAAAAGTCGCAGCCGGAGATTCCATTGCAACTACTGCGGCACGTTTTCCAGGATTAGCTTTCAAAAAATTCTTTGCATAGATCATTCCCGATATCCCGGCAGCGCAGCCCATTTCAGTTACGGGCAGCCTTACCACATCCTGTCTCATTTTTAGTTTGTTAATTAGAAACGCATCCAGAGATGGGATCATAATTCCTGTGCAACTTACCGTAATCAAATAATCGATGTCGGCTGGCGCCCAGTTTGCTTTCTCTAATGCCCGCTCCAGGCATTCTGCCCCAAGCTTTATGCCCTCACGAATATAGATGTTGTTTTTTTCTTCGAAAGACGTATTGCTAAATACTTCTTCCGGTGACATTAGTGAATAACGTTTGTCCACTCCCGCATTTTCAAAGATCTTTTTTACCTTCCGTACAAAACGCTCGTCCTGTCCATGCAACCAGGTATCTAAAAAAGGAATAATTTCTTCCGTACTTCGCGAATAAGAAGGCAAAGCCTTAGCAACTGTTTTAATTTTTACACTCATTGATCCATAGGTTTTAATACGTTCTTTGTCGTTCTAACTACCCATTGGTATCTAAACGCCCACTTCCACCGCAATTTGTAATCATTCAGCCCAAGCTTTACAGAATAAGCAATCAAATCTTTCCTTTTAAATCCACGTAATATAGATACCAGACCATCCTTGCGCGACATGTAGTTTAAACCAAAAACAAAACACAAGGCCTCAAATAAGTAATAGGCCATTTTACTTCTATGCAGATCATTCACCACAAAACCCAAAGTAGCATGGCTTTTAAAAGTCCCCAGCAAGGAAATAATTTCATCGTCTTTAAAATGGTGCAGTGTCAGGGTACACAATATAATGTCGCATTCAGGAAGGGCATTTTCTTCAAAAATATCAACACACTTATAACTAATGTTCCTTACCCCAAAAGAAAGTTGTTCAGCATAGCCAATGGTAAAAGCATTAGCATCAATTCCAATTAACTTCAAAGTTAAGTTGTTTTGTGTCCCATAAACCGCTAGTGCCCTCAGCATGTCGCCATTTCCGCAACCTATATCCACAATGGTTATTTCCCTTTTCGTATGTCCGGTCAGTAACTTTGCAACGCCTTCAAGTGTAATTTTATTTCCGCCCAACAATTGGTTAATGCGGGCAATTTTATCCAGGGCATCCCTCAATATTTCTCCCTGCATGGAAAAATCATCCATAATCTCCTGTGCCTCGCTTCTATAAGTAGTATTTACAAGCATCTTGTTAAATTAGTGGTTTACCATGAGTTTGTCTAATAACTGCGGGTAGCAAATCCGGAAACTTAACAAAACCCCAAAATAGTTTGTCAGCTACATATTCTTTTCTCAGTATCGTCGCCAGCATGCGTCCCATCAGCATGCGCTTCCTAAAATTTTTGTGCCATAAAGTTTTGTAAGCATCTTCCAGGCCAGCCCTCAATTCCTTTCCCTGATTTTTGGTCGTTCCTCGCTCATAATATTGTACAATTAGCTCAGCACAAATTTTGGCACTATGAATGGCCATGCCCATACCATTTCCGCAAAGCGGGTGAATAAGGCCAGCTGTATCTCCAATCATTAAAACATGATCTTTCACAAGCTCCTTTCTTTCAAAAGATATTTGGCTGATGCTCAGTGGGCTGTCAAAATCCACAGTACAACTTTCAAAAACATTCTTAAGATTTTTATTTTTATACAATACGTTTTCCCGATGCTCATTGATGTTTTTATGCTTTTTAAAGTTTGCATAATCAGTGAGGTAACAAATATTTATCTTCTCCTCCTCAACGTTAGATACGCCACAATAGCCTCCTTTAAAATTATGCAAGCCCACAACATGCTTCGGATAGCTGCCTTTGTAATGCGCTTTTACAGCCAGCCATGGAGACTGATGTTTTATAAAATTACGTTTCAACTGCTGGTCAAGGCCGGCTCTTTTTCCATAAGCACCCAATACCAGCTTCGCTTTAAATTCATGTTCAATAGAATGTACTGAAAAGAAATAGTTTTCAAAATGGATTTCGGTTATCGTATCAATGATGATTTTTACACCAAATTCCACCGCCTTAAGCGATAAGTAATGATCCAGGGTATACCTGCTAAGACCAATGCCTCCTAGTGGTAACTTGGTCAGGATGTTTTCACCTGCGCAGGTAGAAAATTCAAGATCTGTAATTTGTATAGGATTCAGAAAAGAAGGATCAGCACCCAGTTGTTGTAAATAGGGCAGGACTTCATTCGAAATATATTCCCCGCAGACTTTATGCTTCGGGTAAGCATCTTTTTCAACTAATATTACGTTAAAACCGGCTCTGGATAAATGAATTGAACTGGTTAATCCAGCTAAACCCCCACCAACTATTAAAATATCGGTTTCGTAGCGCATATTTAAGTCATGTCAGCATTGTAAAGTTCAAAGATAACATTGCGCGCGGGGTTTTGTTTGGTCTAAAAATCGTAGCAGCGCAATCTTCCGTTGTCTGCCCTTTTGCTTTTTAGGTACAAGCCAATAGAAATCTCATGGCTCCCGTAATTAAAATTGCGGAGAGAATTTATCGAATAATCGTAAGAGTAACCTATTCTAAGATTAGGCGCAGCAAAAACTTCTATAATACCGCCCATTGCACTCTCTTTTGTCAAACCCCGCTGCAGATTGTTTTTTGGTACCAGGTTTACAGAAGTACGTGCAAAAGCACCCAACCATACCTGTTCCTTAAGTAGAAGAAAACCACTGATGTCTAATGAACCAGGTCCTTTAAAATCTTCTTTTAAAATCAACACAGGTTTAATTTTTATAGCATCATTTAAGCTAAACAAAGCTCCGCTGGTTACATACAAATGCGGTTGTGGCACCGGAACAAGAATTTGTGCCGTGGCGTTTCTGGACATGTATTTAGCCAGGATGTTGGTGGCCGAAGCACCAATATAGTAGTTGTTGTTTGAATAAAATATCCCGAACCTGGCGTCTGGTACCCTAATACTTTGAAAACCTGTAGGTACAATGATGTCGTTATCCTGAATTGTAGATAGTTCATTACCGTCAATTCCAAGTTGTGCAATCCCGAGGGCAATCCCAAAAGACAGTCTGGAAGATTCATCATAGCCTACTCTAAGTCTGTAAGCATAATTCGCAAATGCGGTTAAATAACGTTGCGCGCCAATTTTATCATTGGTAACAATCAGGCCCAGCCCAACATTACCCTCATTAGTGGCCACATCTGCAGATACCGTAAATGTTTTAGGCGCACCCTTAACACCTTCCCATTGCGAGCGGTAAAAAGACTGAACAAAAAGGTCTTCCTTGTATCCGGCATAAGCAGGATTGATATGCAGTCCATTGAACACATATTGTGTAAACTGTGCATCCTGTTGCGCCTTTGCAAAGCCAAAAAACAAGATAAACAGGAAAGGTAATACCATCTTTTTCATAAGCTGCCTGCTAAAGATTAATTTGTCTTGGTCCGTAAAAGGGTGATGTAGCCTTTATAAACATCCAGGCCACCTGCGGCATTTTTTAATTTTAGAATATAAAAATAAGTGCCTTCATTTAGCCCTTCGCCCGTCCAGTCATTTTTATAGTTTTTGCTTTCGTAAACATGACTTCCAAATCTGTTCAAAATCACAAGATTATTATCTGCGTAATTCTCAATCCCCGGAATTACAAACGTGTCATTTTTGCCATCCCCATTTGGTGTAAATGTATTGGCTATGATAATACCCGCAATCATTTTAGAATCAGCAGCACTATTGTTAGTTAAAACAGGGTCGGTTTCAAAAGAACTAACGGTGGCCGTATTTTTTACTATGCCCGGCTTAATTGCTTTAACCATCAACCTCAGCTCGGCAGTCTGCCCGTTGTACATTTGGTCTATGTTCCAGCTTACAGTTCTTGTTACCTGACTGTAATTTGCCGTTCCCACAGCAGGGCTTACTAAAGATTCAAAAACAAGTTCATCAGGCAGAACATCCTTAACCCTTACCTGCGTTGCCGTTCCGGCACCATTGTTCTTAATTTTTAATAAATATTCAAAGGGATCGTTTAGCGATACAGACCTGGATTCAGCACTTTTTGCAATCATTACATCAGCGCTAAGCACTGCGTTTGGCTCCACAATTACCGTAGTTGGATCAGAAGTTTCGGATGGACAGCCATGGACATTAAAAGCCTGCACAGTATAAACGCCACTGGTTGTTACCACATAATTCAGTTGTGTGGCACCCGGGATGATGTTTCCGTTTTTCATCCATTGATAAGAAGCTGCATTAACAGAATTGGCGTGTAGCGTACCCGATGTTCCATAAGGTATTTTGATCGGTTGCCCAGCAGAAGATTGCGCAAAGCATGCTGTTGCGGGAAGCAACAGCACACTAAGTGCAAAATTCATTTTTCTGTTAAACATCATCCTTTATTAATAATCTACCTTTAGGTAAATGAGATAACAGGTTTTCCTGGTTTTGCGGTAACTTTAACAGCAGTTGAGCTGCCGGAACTTTGTACGCAGCCAGCGCTGTCGCCAGATTTTAATACACCAGATGATACCGTATAGGCAATTGATGTTTTAACGGTATACTCTCCAACAGCTGTTGTATTTATTGTAAATACATTACTTGCAGCTGTACCTACTGTAGTTACGTCAGACACAGCAGCACCATCTTTAGTGGCAGTCCAGGTAAAAGCAAAACTTACATCAGTTAAAGACGAATCAAATGTTGATGGAGTGGCAGTAACCACAGATGAAGTAGCAGAACCTCCGGCCTCGCAATAATTAGCCACTGTTGGTGCACCTAAAGTAACACTGGATGTAGGCAATACATATAAGCTAAATGGATCAGAAACATCTCCAGAACAGGTGTTTGGAGCGGCCGAGATCACAAATACTTTATATACATGCGCACCTGTCGCCAGTCCGGAAGCTGTTGTATAGGCTGGAGCTGTGGCTGCGGTAGTCACGGCTATTTCTGTAACGGTCCCAATTGGTGTTGTTCCGTCAGCCTGAAATTCCTGCCACATAATTCTGTCTCCCGGAAGTAATGCCGCAGTAACCGTAGCATCGGGTCTTAAAGCAGCAGTAGCGCCACCACATAAGTACAAAGGATAGCTAACTGCAAAAGCGCTCATCTGAAGGGCAAATACACACAGTAGAGTTGCACCTAGTTTTGTCAATTTTGTTTTCATGATTTTTTTTGTTTAAGTGTTAATAATTGTTTGTTTAATATTCTGTTAATTACTGTATTGCTATGTGGGGGGTAAGGGGTTTGGGGTGTACAACCACATTAAAATTGTTAGTTGTGCTGGTACATCCATTCGCATTTTTTACGGTTAGTGTGCCTGAATATGTTGCAGCAGCCGCTGCGGAGGGTACACTAAGTGTTATAGGGGTAGTTACGAGCGCCTGATCGGTAACATTCAGAAAGCCAGCCGCAGTAGCTGCCCCATTCCAGGTAATGCTATAGGTTGTTGGTGTATTTGTTGCTGCCGAATAGGGTAAACTGGCCGTGGTAATTCCTTTGCAAACCGTGGTATTACCAGGGGTAATTGCGGGCAGCGGATTTACGGTCACTTTAACAGGTACGCGTTCCGATTCCGCGGTACAGCCTATCCTTGCAGCGGCTACGTAATAAGTGGTGGTGCTGGTCAAATTCCCTGTAGAATAGGTTGCAGCTACAGTAGCAGTTCCACCGGTTGGAACAGTGTACCAGTGTAGCTCATTACAAGTACCGGCAGTTGCACTCAGCGTAGTCGAGTTGTTGTAACAAATGGAAGGATTTTGAGCCGCTGGAGAAACAAATGTTGGGATCGGTGCTGTTCGTTGTACCTCATATAGATTCATTTGTGCTAAAACGCCCAACAATGAACTCATGGAAATTTCTATCCGGTCAAAAGTTGAACTGGGTACAATAGAAACGGTGGTTTTATTGTTTGCCCTTAATAGTGCCAACAGGTCTAAAGAGAGTAGAGAAGTTAAACTAACTGAAGTCCCTGCTACATTTCCATTATAAGGGGTAACGGATATATTATTCAATAGACTTAGGTCCAGTAATAAAGCGGGTGGAATGGAGAAGGTTATCGTGGCTGCATCACCCGTATTAGATGGCCCTGGAAAATAAATGGTTTCTTTTAAGGTAGTACCAACACCTGCCACCCCCATAGAAAATACGGTAGCGGTTGATTTGTCATTGTCAAAAGCATTATTAGGATTGGTAACTGCTCCGCCAAGTGTTAGCAAACCACTAACAGAAGGAGCCGATCCCGCTGCCGGGTCACAGCTGTAGCCTGCAGTCTGGAAATATGCGTGGTATATAAATAATTGCCCAGTGCCTACTATTACCGAAGCATTTATGGCAATTTTTACCGCATTATAGGCTAGAGCAGAAGTTATGGCGAGGTAAATAGAGCCATCAGCGGCTGAGAAGTTGCTAACTTTTACGCTGGCAGCAGCTATCTGTGTACCCTGACCTGCAATTGTCGTCGCAGAAGTAGCACCACTATACGCAGAGACTGGAGAACTTGCCCCACCTATCAGATTTAACACATTTAGAGCACTGCTACCACCAATTTTCACATAGGTAGTACTTCCGGCAGGTATCGTGCTCCCCACAAATTTGAGTTCTATCCAAGCCTCCGCGGCACCTAGGACAGTTACTACATTTAGAACAGCCGGTGTGTTAGTGGGATTTGCACCTACAGCACTTGACGTGGAAGATGTACTTGAAGAAGCGACTAATACGTGAGAATCTCCATGATCTTCATAATTTGCATAGGTCTTTACAGGGGCGGTACAGGTCTGTGCGTATCCCAATGTACTTCCCACAACCATTAACAATAATGTTAATGAGAGGATGGAGAGAATACTGAACACACTTACTTTGATGACCACTGAGCGTACTGTTGAATGTTGAATTTCAGGCAGTTTTGAAGGCGTTTTTAAATGCGCTTCGTAAGCCTTTTCCCGTTATTCAAAAATATCCAACACTAAGGATGAATTTATATTCATTGCATTCAGTTTAAGGTGCTTAGCAAGCCCAAAACAAGCTTAAAAATACAATGCATAAAAAAAGCCTTACAGAATATTGCTCTGTAAGGCTTTGGTAATCAGGTGTTATGCTGTGGTGCTTAGATGTTCATTTTATTCAGTCATAAGCTAAACACAATTAGCTGATTTTATAGTTTTGTTTATGGCCGCCTAATTGTCTAATAAACTGGCCGCATCTTCGTCCACAAACCAGGTCAGTCCACCCGCAATGGGCTTAATCAATTGTGAGGGATAAAGTGCTGTATGCTGTTCTTCATCTTCTATTACATGCTTCAAAGCTTCAGCCTTTCCTTTTCCAAAAACTAAAAATGCAATGTTCTTTGCTTTATTAATTAGTGGCGCAGTAAAACTAATTCTATGTGTAGCTAGCTTTTCTACAAATACACTGTCCACTTCCACATTATGATTTTCTAAAATGGAGGTTCCGGGAAATAATGAAGCTGTATGTGCATCATCGCCCATTCCAAGTAAAATCAGGTCAAAGCTCAGGTCAGCACCTTTAAAATGAGCAGAAATTGCTTTATGATATTCAATAGCAGCTTTTTCAGGAGCCAGTGTTGTGTCTACATAAAAGATATGATCTGAAGCAATATTTAAAGGCGAAAGTATACTTTCTTTAGCCATTAAGCCATTGTAATTCGCATCCTCAGCCAATACATTGCGCTCATCGCCAAAAAAGAAAAATACCTTATTCCAATCCAGGCTGTCTTTATAGGTTGTCGCCAGGTTATGGTACAGTTCTTTCGGAGAATTACCACCAGTCAGCACAAAATTAAAGCAATCGTTTTCTGCAATGGCCTTTTTACCGATGGCGATGATGTAGTTGGCGATATCTTTAAACAACTCATCTTTGGATTTATAGATCAGTAGATTTTCCATTAGTCCTTATTTAAAGGTAAAGTAAACCAGTGGAAGCCATCCCGCGCAATTAAGGCCTCAGCATCTTCAGGTCCCCATGAGTCTGCAGTGTAGTTAGGAAAACTTAGTGATTTTTTGCTTTCCCATGATTTAACTACCGGCATTAGCAATTCCCAGGCAATTTCTACCTGGTCAGCACGCATAAATTGCGTTTGGTCACCAGTCATCACATCTAAAAGCAAGGTTTCGTAAGCTTCAGGAGCAGCTGAGGTATAAGTACCTTTGTAATCAAAAACCATGTCTACAGGATTCAGTACCATATCCAGCCCAGGGCGTTTTCCCTGTACCTGCAAGCGGATGCTCATTTCCGGCTGGATGCTAATGATCAGCCTGTTTTGTTGCCAGTGTTCGGTAACCGCAGATGGGAAAATATGATGTGGAACATCTTTAAACTGAATGGTAATCAGAGAAGAAGTTTGGAACAGGCGTTTACCAGTACGTACATAAAAAGGGATGCCCTGCCATCTCCAGTTGTCAACAAAGAATTTAATTGCCGCAAAAGTTTCTGTATTGGAATCCGGATCTACCCCCGTTTCATGGCGGTAGCCAGGCACTTCCTTACCTTCCACCCAACCTTTAGCATATTGACCACGTACAGTGCTCATGCGGATATCGTCAGAACTGAAAGGACGCATTGCTTTTAACACATCTACTTTTTTATTCCTGATTTCATCAGCATCAAAGTTTACCGGTGTTTCCATGCCAATCAGGCAAAGCAATTGCAATAAATGGTTCTGAATCATATCCCTCAATGCGCCAGACCCGTCATAATAACCGCCACGGTCGCCAACACCCAGTTGCTCAGTAACAGAAATCTGAATGTGATCTATATATGTGCGGTTCCAAAGCGGTTCTAGAAACGAGTTCGCAAAACGGAAGGCCATAATGTTCTGTACCGTTTCTTTACCCAAATAATGGTCAATTCTGTAAATCTGTTTTTCGGTAAAAATGCCTGTAAGTAAAGCGTTTAATTCTTTCGCAGTTTCGAGGTCCCTGCCAAAAGGTTTTTCAATTACAATTCTAACAGATTCCTCATCACCTGTAAGGTCGTAAGTAGCCAGGCATTGCGCAATTAACGGGAATAGGTTAGGGGCAACGGCCAGGTAATACACTACCTGCGTATCTGCCCCAAATTCAGCTTTATGTTTTTCTATACTTGTTTTAAGGACACCAAAAGTTTCTGGCTCAGAAACATCTACCGGATTGTAGTAAACATTTGCTGCAAAACTGGCCCATTTATCATCCTTTACTTTACCAGATCTGGAAAAGCTGTTAATTCCTTCTTTAATGGTATCCTGAAATTTCTGATCATTAAGTTTCTTCCTCGCGGTACCAATAATGGCAAATTTCTTAGGCATAAAGCCGTCAGCATATAGATTATATAAAGCAGGCGCCAGTTTGCGCATGTTTAAGTCACCTGTACCACCAAAAATTACAAAGATAGTGGGCTTAAGATTAATTGATGTTTTCATTGAATTATCGTATTTATATCCGGGAACTTAACCAAGGTGCCGGTAAAATTCAGCACCCCCGTATCTTCCATTCTATTTTTATCAGTTTAAGATTTTAAAGCATTCCAGTTTGCATGAAAAATTCCTTCTTCATCTATACGCTCAAAAGTATGCGCACCAAAGAAATCACGCTGCGCCTGGATCAAATTCGCAGGCATCCTGGCTGTCTTTAAAGCATCAAAATATGTTAAAGCAGAAGCAAAAGCTGGAATAGCCATTCCGTTTTTAGCCGCATGCGTCACTACTGAACGCATTCCCGGAATAATTTCTTTGATCTTATCCTGAATACCTTTATCCGCAAACAAATGCTCCAGATCAGGCTGTTTTTTATAAGCCTGATAAATGTCTTCCAGAAACTCAGCCCTGATGATACAGCCACCACGCCAAATTTGCGCAATCTCGTGCAGGTTCAACTCATATTTGTACGTTGCAGAAGCTTGCCATAACAAATGAAGTCCTTGTGCATAAGAAGTGATCACCGCAAAATATAAAGCTTGTTCCAGCTCAACAACAAATTTTTCTTTATCGGCTACCAAAGGGGTAGCATCACCAAAAACATCAGCAAGTGCTACGCGTAGTGTTTTATATTTAGATAAATCTCTGGTGCTTACCGCTTCATTAATGGTTGGAATAGGCAATTGCAGATCCATAGAAACCTGTGATGTCCACTTTCCGGTTCCTTTAGATTTCGCCTCATCTTTAATCATGTCCAACAGGAAATTACCTGTTTTATCGTCTTTAAAAAGGAAAATATCTCTGGTTACTTCCATTAAGAAAGATTGCAGGCGCCCGTTGTTCCATTTTTCAAAAACAGCAAAAATCTCTTCATTGGTATATTCCAGCGCATTTTTCAGGATGCCATAAGTTTCAGCAAGCAATTGCATCATGCCATACTCAATCCCGTTATGTACCATTTTAACAAAATGACCAGAAGCTCCCGGACCAATGTAGGCCACACAAGGATCGCCATTTACTTTAGCAGAAACCGCTTCAAGAATAGCTTTCATAGAGCCATAAGCAACTTTGTCTCCTCCAGGCATAATGCTTGGGCCAAAACGCGCGCCTTCTTCACCTCCAGAAATACCCATTCCAAAAAAGTGGATTCCTTTTTCCTTAAGTTCAAGATCTCTTCTGTTGGTATCTGTAAAATGCGAGTTTCCGCTGTCTATAATCATATCTCCCTTGTCCAGTAAAGGAGATAATTCTTTAATTACACTGTCCACAATTTCACCTGCCGGTACCAAAAGCACAATTCTTCTTGGTAACTCTAAACTCTGAATAAAATCTTCCAGCACGCTAAAACCCTTTAAGTTGTGCGCTTTGCCATCCACTTCCAGTTTAGCCAGCATTTTCGGATCCTTATCATAACCTGTAACGGCAAAACCGTTATCTGCCATATTCAGCAATAAGTTGCGGCCCATGGTTCCAAGGCCTATCATTCCCAGTGTGTACTTGTTCATTGTTTTAATTTATTGTTTTGGATGCGTAGTAAATATGTGATATTTTTCCTGGGCCGCCCATAATTTGGCGCCGCCCTTTATACCATCCCGGTTAGAAAATTGTTTGATGTTTGGTTCTAGTTCAAAATCGATGTGTTTGGCATTACCACCACCTATATATAAGGTATCATAATTAAATACCGTTTTATAAATTTCTATGATCTTCTTTAAGCGGTTGTTCCAGCGTTTATCTCCAATCTTTTCAAACGCAGCATTGCCAATATAGTCGTCGTAATCTTTACTTTTGGTAATAGGCAAATGGGCAAGTTCCAAATGGGGCAACAGCTCGCCATCAAATAGCAGCGAAGTGCCAAATCCTGTGCCCACTGTAACTACAATCTCAAAACCTTTTCCTTCTGCAATACCCAAACCTTGTTGGTCTGCGTCATTAATCAGGCGTACGGGTTTGCCCAGCAAATCTGCAATCTGTTGCGCCAGGTTAATGTGGGTCCATTTGTTTTCGGCAAGATTGGGGGCGGTTTCAACCACTCCACACTTAACGTAGCCAGGAAAACCCACCGCAACTTTGTCGTATTCACCTAAGTCGCCTACCAGCTCTTTAATGGTTTCTAATACGGCCTCAGGTGTAGAATCCTCAGGGGTAGGTAACTTGGTATATTCTGTTAAAGGCTTTCCTGCCTCGTCCAGCATACAAGCTTTAATGCTTGTTCCGCCAATATCTATAGATAATATACGTGCGCTTTTATCTTGTTCCTTTTGATCTGACATGTCTGTTTACTGCTTAGTTATAAGCCAATAGCATAGCGCTCTGTTTTTGCATGTTACAACATATGCTGAATGACAGCGCCAAAATAACGGAATATTCATGAGTAAGCCTATTATTAGTTTATCTAATCTGTAAAATCACTTTAATTTAACAATTCAATACCTCATGCAGCCTGCTGCTTACAGATGCAGCGCTACCTGAATATAATGAACAATTAGGTTTTTATAGTTAAATGCTTACTAACAGTAATTTCAGGCAACTTCTGCGCTTGAACAAAGTGAACAACAAATCTGGACGCCTGCAGTGGTATATTTGTAGTGAAAGAACAATACCTAAATTTTCAATCCCTAGTATTAAAGCCCTGATGGATGTCAGGGCTTTTGTAATTTTAAGGCTTTTTATCTTGTATCTAAGCTCAAAACTAAAACGCAGGTTCCAGCGTTAATACTGCATGAAGAAATTTCTTTTATTGTTGCTCATCTCCCTGTCCTGTTTTTTTGCAAATGCCCAGGTTAAACTACTCAGTTTAGCGCAGCTCAATAAACGTGTGGCCAATACAGATACGCTGTACGTAGTAAATTTCTGGGCTACCTGGTGCGCCCCTTGTGTTGCTGAACTCCCCAATTTCGAAAAACTGCAGATGGTTTATAAAGATAAACCCTTAAAGGTATTATTAATAAGTATGGATTTTCAGTCCAAATTTAAACTTGTACAGCAATTTTCAGTCAAACATAAGTTGAAAGCAGAAGTGTATCTTGCAGAACGGAGCAGTGACCAGGAGCTGATTGATGGCATCGATAAAGATTGGGGAGGAGCTTTGCCCGGTACACTAATTGTGAACGCCAAAAAAGGCATCCGTAAGTTTTATGAACAAGAGTTTACTTATGCGGAACTCAATAAATTATACCTCAGTAGTCAATAAAAAACAAATTATAAAAATATGAAAACACTAATTACAGTTGCTATGATGGCTGTTGCAGGTCTGGCATTTAAAGTGGCAGACAACGGCTATGTTGTGGGAGATAAAGCCACAGATTTTAAATTGAAAAATGTAGATGGAAAAATGGTATCGCTGGCCAACTACAAAAGTGCAAAGGGCTATATCGTGGTTTTTACCTGTAACCATTGCCCGTATGCTAAGGCTTACGAAAGCAGGATCATGGCTTTAGATAAAGAGTATGCTGCAAAAGGCTACCCTGTAATTGCCATCAGCCCAAATGATCCTGTGGCCCTACCAGCCGATTCTTATGAAAATATGCAAAAATTAGCGGCTAAAAAATCCTACACCTTTCCTTATTTAATTGATGAAAGTCAGGCTGTTTCCCGTACCTACGGCGCTAAAGCTACACCGCATGTGTATGTTTTGCAAAAAACGGCAGCTGGAAATGTAGTTAAATACATTGGGGCCATTGATGATGATACAGAAGGTACTAAAACCGAAAAGGTAAAATATGTTGAGAATGCGGTTAATGCATTACTGGCCGGTAAAGAACCTGCAGTTACGGCCACTAAGGCCATTGGCTGCGGCATCAAATGGAAAAAAAGCGTCTAGTATATTTATGTATTGCAAGGATTAAACGTAAGAATATCCTTGCAATGTAGTATTGCTGTCAGCGTATTGAAATTCGTTTTCCAGTAAAGTGGTGCTGATCTCCATTTGCTGGAATTGTAAATTTCCGAAGATGCTGGCAAAGGCATTGTCCGTAGCATCCAGGCCGGTGGCAATTTTAACCAATCCATTTATAGGCACCAGTTTGGTAGCGTCAATGATTACCCAGTAGCCGCCAAGGTAAGCTTCAAAACAGGCATGAAAGTCCTGTGGATTCAGTTGATAGGCATAACCGGTAAAATATCTCGCCGGGATAGTTAAAGCCCTGCAGAGCGCTATGCCTAGATGTGCAAAATCGCGGCAGACACCAATTTGTTGCGTAATGGTGTCATAAGCAGATGTTTGTGGCGTAGTGTAACCCCCACTGTATTCTACATTCTTATTAATCCAATCCCTAATGGCCATCACCTTTTCAAAAGCATGTTCAATATTGCCGAATTTGTTGTAAGCAAATTTGTAAAGCTTGTCCGATTGACAATACCTGCTTGGGTTTAGGTAAGAAAGGGCTTCAACTGTCATCTCAGCAATCGGTACATCTTCCAATTGCCTGGACGGAACTATCTGTATACGCGTCTCCACTATGGCTTTATAATTCAGTGTAATGTTGCCTGGCTCGGGTATTTCAATAATGCTAAAGCGCTTTTCACCACCAACAGCATAACATTCCTTCATTTTTAAATCAGGTCCCGAAGTAAATTTTTCTTCAATAATATGTTGTCCTTCAGATTGAAAAGGCTGTATATTTAAGATCAGGGTGGAAGGAGCGAGGGCCTGGTACGCTATTTTTGCAGAGATTTCAAATTTCATGTTTTATCTTCATTAGGTAGCGGATCGTCATTAAACGCAATTTCCATCCAGTCATTAGGTATTCTATTCAGTGCGGCTTTCAGTTCCTCTGCCCATTGTTCTGAGATGCTTTCCAAATCTTTTTTAGTGTAGCGGTGTTCTATCATACCAAAACTGTTGTTTTTGTATAATACCACATCTATCGGGAAATCAACGTCATTTGCACTGGCCCTGGTAGAATCAAAAGATAGAAATCCTGTTTTTAAAGCTGTATGCAAAGTAGAGTCATTGGTAAGCGTCCTGTTCAGAATCGCTTTTCCGTGGCCTGCATTTCCAATAATCACATAGGGTGCGCCATTTCCAAGTTCTACCCAATTTCCTTCAGGGTACAGCAAAAACAGCTTGTGTTCCTCATCGTCTTTAAGCTGTCCGCCTATAATGGTGTGCAGGTTAAATCTAAAACCGGCCTGTTCCAGCGCCTCCTTATCTTCTTTAGCCACACGTTTTACCTGCTCGCCAAATGCATTAACGGCTTTATATAATTTGTTGTGCTCAGTTCCTTCATCAATCAGTTCCTTAAAATAAAGCACTGCCTTGTCCCTAACCGAGCGGAGTCCGCTGGTCATGATAAAAAGCGAGTAATTGTCTCTCTGCTGAAGGTAAATTTTCTTTTTTTCCGTAGTATCTGTCCCTGAGGTAATCCTTGTGTCAGCAAGTGCCACCAGCCCTTCTTTAACTTTAATACCTAAACAATATGTCATAGTGATTGTTGTTCAAATGCAAGACCAAATATATCAATCTCTGCCCGATTATAACAATTGTTTCCAGCTCGAAATTATACTTTCCGCCTTTATTTATTAACCGGTGTGTTGTTAACCTTTGTGGTGCTAAAATTGTTTTCGTGTTTTTTGTTTTATTTTTTCAAGTTAATTTTGGTAAAAATGATAACTTTTGATTTTTTAGGGGATGTAAAATGTGTTTTATTAGATTTTTATTGTAAAATCGACAATTCAATCAAACAATTTGCTATATTTCAATGAATTTTAAATTAAACGATCTGGTATGAGTAAAAACGAATACGCAAAACAGTATAATCTGCCTCATAATACCTGGGATGAGATGTTTGATGAAACGAAACAGGTAAGGGAAGAGTATAAAAGGGTAATGGAATACCTGGATTTAGAATCCGCAGAAGAGCTCAACAAAAAAGAAGAACTTTCAAAAGTGCTTTTCATGAGCCAGGGGATCACTTTTACCGTGTACAATAGTGGCGAAGGTGTAGAGAAGATCTTCCCTTTTGATATCATTCCCAGAATTATAAAAGCCGAAGAGTGGGAATACATCGAAAAAGGAATTAAGCAAAGGGTAACGGCCCTCAACCTCTTTTTAAAAGACGTTTATAGCGATCAGTTCATCATTAAAGATGGAATTGTTCCCATTGATATCATTTACTCCTGCCCGCATTTTTTAAGGGAAATGGTGAATGTAAAAGTACCGCATGACATCTATATTCATATTGCAGGCATAGACCTGATCCGCGACAATGATGGTACCTATTATATCTTGGAGGATAATGTACGGACCCCTTCGGGTGTAAGTTATATGCTGGAAAACCGGGAAATTACCAAACGTCTTTTTCCAGATCTGCTGCCCAAATGCAAGGTGAGGAGCGTTATTGAATATCCCAATGTTTTGTACAACAATCTGCTTTCACTGTCGCCCAGGCAAATTGCCAATCCAACCATTGTATTGTTGAGTCCGGGAAGTTTTAACTCTGCTTATTTTGAGCACACCACATTGGCCAGGTTAATGGGGATTGAACTGGTTGAAGGGCCGGACTTGGTGGTAGAAGACCATAAAGTTTTCATGAAAACTACAGCTGGCCTGCAGCAGGTAGATGTAATTTACCGCCGGGTAGATGACGACTACCTGGACCCGCTGGTATTCAATTCCAGCAGCTTGCTTGGGGTAGCTGGTTTAATGAATGCCTACAGAAAAGGAAATGTAACCATTGTAAATGCAGTAGGTAACGGCGTGGCAGATGATAAAGCTGTTTACGTTTACGTACCAGACATGATCAGGTACTACCTCAACGAAGAACCGCTGTTAAAAAATGTCCCCACTTATCAGCTCGGCAATAAAGAGGAGCGTGCGCATGTATTTGAGCACATCAATAAAATGGTGATCAAACAAACCAATGGAAGTGGCGGATATGGTATGTTAATGGGGCATGCGGCCACACCTGAAGAAATTGAAGCCTATAAGATTGAAGTGATGAAAGACCCCAGGGCTTTTATCGCCCAGCCTACCATTAGTTTATCTTCTGCACCATGCTACATGCAGGGCGTACTTCAGCCCAGACGGGTAGATTTTAGGCCTTTTGCCGTCTGCGGACCCAATGGAATTGACATTATTCCCGGCGGTTTAACAAGGGTAGCCTTAAAAGAAGGTTCACTGGTGGTCAACAGCTCTCAGGGTGGGGGTAGTAAAGACACCTGGGTGTTGTCTTAGTTATATTTTAAACATACAATCAAAATACATCATTATATATGTTAAGCAGGGTTGCAGAAAGTTTATATTGGATAAGCCGTTACATTGAAAGAACAGATGGTATGCTGCGCATGCTTAAAATCAATTATGCTGCTTCGCAGGATGCAATTTCAGATTTTTCCTGGAGTCCGGTAGCCCGGATCTTTTACGGCCCCGACGATGAGGGTTTTGAGGGCCTGGAGTTTAAAAGCCGTGCGGCACTTCAGTATATGGTAACGGACCGTGAAAATCCAAATTCAATTGTCAATATCATCACGCAAGTTAGAGAAAACGCACGCAGCGTGCAGGACCACATTACCAAAGATGTATGGCAATGCCTTAACGAATATTACCACACCATCAAAGATCCTAAGCTCAATAACATGCTTAAAAAAGATGATCCAATATCCGTGCTGGACATTCTCATTAAACAAGGGATGCTTTTTTACGGAACTACAGAAATTACCATGGCCAGAAATGAAGGAAGTAGCTTTATGCGCATTGGCAAATACCTGGAGCGGAGCATTCAATCTGTGAACATCCTGGACGTCAAATTTGGCTCAGTAGACCACAATCCGGATTTGCTCACCAATACCAGTTACTGGAAACACCTGCTGTTAAGTATTGGTGGTTATGAACTTTATCTTAAAACCTATCGCCAGGGTTTTGAAGCGGAGAACGTACTGGCACAAGTGGTGCTCAATAATGAATTTCCACGCTCGGTAATTTATTCACTTAACCAGCTGATCAAGTATTTTGACAGGCTTAAAAATGATGGTCATATCAATGCCGGCAACCTTTCTTTTTTGATCGGTCGTTTGCAGAGCAAGGTAAAATATAGCTCCATCAAAGGCTTGAAACAGGGCGATCTGCATTTGTACCTTGCCGAAATTAAATCAGAGTTGTATGGCATCGGTAATGCCTTCAATACTACTTGTTTCTCCTTATCTTAATACCACCGATATGCCAGAATTCAACATCAAACACATCACAAAATATACTTACGAATCCCTGGTTAGGGACAGCGTAAACCATATCATCTTGTATCCAATTGAAGATGATTATCAAACTGTACTGAAACATGACCTTAAAATATCCGGTAATCCGAAAGTAGATACCTTTTCAGATTATTACGGCAACCAGATTGGCTTTTTTACCTATAGTGAGCGCCACCGTGAACTGGAAATCTATTCGGAATTAACCGTTTCTACCAAACACCGGGAGTTGCCTGCTGAAACGATGTTTGGCAACTTGCAATGGGAAGAGTTAAAAAGTCTGCGGCATCATGTTCCCTATATCGACTATTTAAAATGGGAAGCATTTGATAGCCTGCCAGATTTAAAGGAAATGATGGGAGGGGAAGTTAAAACCGATGCTTCTCCATATCAAACAGCGCTGGATTATTGCAAGATGATTTTTGAAGAGTTTAAGTACATTCAGGGGGTAACCACCGTACAAACGCAGCTGGATGAAATCTGGCAGTTGAAAGCCGGCGTTTGCCAGGATTTTGCCCATTTGCTGTGTCAGATGCTGCGCATGGTTAACATTCCTGCCAAATATGTAAGCGGATACATCTGTCCCAATAAAAATGGCGTAAGGGGAGAAGGCGCTACCCATGCCTGGGTAGAGGCCTATATCCCTTCGTATGGCTGGCTTGGCCTGGATCCTACCAATAACTGCATTGCCAATGAAACCTATGTAAGATTGGCTTACGGGAGAAGTTTCAATGATTGTTCGCCTGTAAAAGGCGTTTATAAAGGCCCCTCCAACCATAAACTTGCTGTTCAGGTCACTGTAGGCTATGATAACGGTTTACTTGAGGTTCATGAGCCGGTTGTAGAACAAGTGGTACCAGAACCTGTAGTAGAAATGGTTAAAGGAAACAGTTACCGAAGAAACCTGGAGCTGATGCAGCAAATACAACAGCAGCAGCAACAGCAACAATAAATTTAGCCCATGCGCTGAGCCACTTTTTCCCAGTTTACCAGAGCCCACCAGGCATTGATATAATCAGCGCGTTTATTTTGATATTTCAAATAGTAGGCATGTTCCCATACATCAAGGGCGAGCAAAGGCTTGCCCTTTACAGTTGCGGTATCCATCAGGGGGTTGTCTTGATTTGGCGTGCTGCTGATTTTCAATTTGCCTTTTTCCAGGACCAGCCATGCCCAGCCCGAGCCAAATTGCGCAGCTGCGGCTTTGTTAAATTCTTCTTTAAAATTGCTTAGCGAGCCAAAAGATTTGTCAATTGCAGCTTTCAGTTTTCCTGTTGGGGCCGTTTCAGGAGAAGGATGCATGCTTTCCCAAAAGAAATTATGGTTCCATGCACCACCAGCATTGTTTTTTACCTTAGCAGAAAGCCGGGATGCATTTGCGAAAAATTCCATTTCGGTTTTATAAGGTAGGTTTTCTGCTTTTATAGCTTCATTTACATTCTTGATGTAAGTAGCATGGTGCTTCGTATAATGAATTTCCATCGTCTGCGCATCAATTGCCGGTTCAAGTGCCTTATAAGCGTAGGGTAATGGAATTTGTGTAAATGCAAATGCGTTAAAGGGTGTTGCGGCTTTTGATGATGCCAGGACGTCCAGTGGTGATCCGGTAATTCCAGCCAAAGCCACTGCGCCAGCCGCGGTTAAACTCAGGCCCAGAAACTTTCTTCTTTCTATTGGTTCCATATATTAAAGATTTATACTTTTCAATATAACAAACCAAATGACCATTTAGTTTAGGCGATTACGGCTTTAGGATAAATGATGTTGGCCGCAATTTGCAGCAAATAGGCATAGTTATTTTGATTGTCTTTAGCACACTGTTCCAGCAACTGCGCAGCCAGTTCCTGTTGCAAGGCAACTGCCATTTTATGTACTATTTCATACGATGCCTTCTTTGAATTGAAAACCGCTACAGCCCGCTGAAGTATCTGAATATCCATTGAAATTGCGTCCATTTTTTTCTCTTTAAGCGTTGCTTCAACTAAGCTTAGTAATGTGGTATCAAGCTCATCAATTAAACGTTCTGCCTTTAAATCTGCAAGCTGCAAACATTGCTTTAATCTCGCAATATGCTGTTCAGCCTCCGTTTTTTCAGGAATAATGGCACTTTTTAGTTCTTCAGTACTAGCCACCGAAGCTAATTTCTGAAAGACTTTACGGTATTTGTTTTCGGCAGCCAATAAACCGGATAAGCGTTTATGGTATTCTTTGTAGAGCAAGTCCTGCATTTTTTTAAATCAATTAATTTTAATGGCCTCCGGTAAGGGGATAATTTAATCCTAAAAATCCTCCGGCTTACACCGGAGGACTTGAAAAAAAATGTTTAATATTACTCTGCTGCTGCCTGCTCGTTTACAAAACTTTCGGCAATTTCAGTCAGCGCTACATCGGTTGCTTTTTCATTATCCAATGTAAATTGTAATAATTCAGCAACGTCGGTATGTCCCATGTTTTGGGCAAAAACTACAAGCGTACCATAAGTAGCAATTTCATAATGCTCCACTTTTTGGGCGGCAAGAATCAATCCTGCATCACGAATCAATGTACCCGAATCCGTATCTTCAATAATACCTTCACCTTCTTTCAGCAATCCTTCCATTGCATCACATTTTTTAGCCTGAGGTTTTTCATCCAGCAAAGCAAATACCTGCTCTAAGGTTGCAATGTGTGTGGTCGTTTCTTCTGTGTGTTTTTCAAAAGCTGCAGCCAGTTCAGGGCTTGTCGCTGCTTTTTTCATTTTAGGTAAGGCCTTAGCCAAATGCTTTTCTGCCCAATAGATGTCTTTTAATTCATCAACGAAAAATTCATGAAATTCAGAATTCTCCATCTTACCTGTTTTCGATTTCGCTGGCGCTTTTGTGCCTGCTTTTTTTGTAGTTGCCATAATTTTTTGTTTTTCGTTTAAGATGTTTTGTTAGAGCTCGTTATTGCTGATCTCCGGGCTGTACAACCGTACTGGATGAATTTTGTTTGTAAATTTTAAAATAAAAGATTTTACCTCTAAATTTTACCAGGCGGAGCTTCATGCTTGCTCAAACTTTTTCAATCCTGCTGCGTTTATAGCCTGTTAGGGTAAGTGTTATGTTAAAATTATAGTATGAAATTAACTCAGAATGTAGATAGCTATTACGACAAATTTTACGACTGGTTGCTGTTAAAAGGCCCCGATATTTTGCTGGCCATTGTGTTTTTGTTCGTCGGCCTTTGGCTCATCAGGATTTTCTCCCGATGGATGCAGGGTCGCATGCAGCACCATCAGGTAAACAGTTCATTGAAACCCTTTTTTCTAAACGTAACCATCGTTGTATTAAGGGCACTGCTGATCTTTCTGGTTATGCAAACCTTGGGTATCCCCCTCACTATTTTCGCGGCATTGGTAGGCGCCATTGGTGTGGCGGCAGGTTTAGCATTGTCTGGTACCATGCAAAACTTTGCTTCCGGCGTATTGATCCTGTTGTTGAGGCCTTTTAGTGTTTCTGATAATATTATAGCCCAGGGGCAGGAAGGAACAGTGACTTCCATAAAGCTATTTTATACCGTAGTGACCACGTTCGACAACCGCACCGTAATTATTCCAAACAGCAAGCTGTCTAATGAGGTCATCATCAACATCAGCGCGCTTGGCAGCAGACGCCTTGATCTGGAGCTGAAGTTCAGTTATGGGATTGACCTTGCCACTGTCAGAAAAGTAATTGATCAAACCATCGCTGAATCTACAGCCATTTTAAAAACTCCTGAAAAGCGGATAGGCATTTCTGCACTGGAAGAAAGCGGTTACAAAATAATGGTGAATGTATGGCTAAATGCGCATGGTTTTCACGATGCACGTTTGGTTTTTCAGGAAAACTTAATGCAAAATCTAAAAGGATCGGGGATAAAACTCCCTGGTATGGACGCTAAATCATAATTATGGAAACGAATAATCCCAATCCACAGCCAGGAGCGGCACAGGTGCCCGCTCAACAAGTAGGTACTGAAATGAATGCAGTAGAAAAGATTGAGTTGCCCACAGAAGGGGAGGCCATTCATTTTTTTAAAACGGTAAAAGATCGTTTGCTGGACGTTAACCGCTGGTCAGAGATTGCTGGCGTTGAAAAGGCTCATTTCTTTTTAACCGACGCCAGTGGAGGACTGGTTCAGCGTACGGCTTTAAGTGGTGATCATATCAGGATAGACATTCCGGGACCCGGCACAGCTGCTGGAGAAGGCTACGATTGGGTTGTTCTGGAAGAGGTTAACGCGCAACTTCTGGATGATGTGGAAGTAATCAGCATCACTGCCAGACCCTCCCGAAATCCCTTGAAGGCTGATCCTGCAATTGCCCATTTTTTAACGGATGAGGCAACCTCTACTTTTCAGGTAAAGCGCATTGGAAATGTCATTTTTGCAGAAGAACACGGAAGAAATGAGGTGGCCAACAATGATACCGGCAATGGGCTGGATAATCTTAGAAATACTTTGGTGGGCTGGGCGGCCAAAATTGGTTTTTCATATCCGCAATGGAAAGCTTTAGTAAAGGGTTTGCTGGTAAAATAAACTTTTAGGGAAAAGTATTGTTAAGCTTGGGTATGACCAAACTCCAACGATCGGTACATGTTTTACTGATATTTTTTCTGGCAATAGCAGGCCTTTATTTCGCAGCTCCTGTTTTAGTTCCGCTGGCCCTGGCGGCGGTATTTTCTATGCTTTTTATCAGTTTATGTAACTTCCTTGAGCACAAAGGAATGTCGAGGGGGCTGGCGACAGCAGTATGCATCTTCATTTTTGTTTTTACGGCTTTAGCTATTGTGTCACTTCTATATTGGCAACTGGGCAGTTTAACAGAAAACCTTGATGCCATGAAAGAGCGCCTAAGCGATATGTTTGCATCGCTCAGAAGCTGGATAGATCAAAAAGCCGGCATCACCAGGTCTCAGCAAAAAGAAATTCTAAAACAAGGCAACAGTCAATCGGGCGCAATGCTGGCCGGCTTTGCTTCCGGTATTCTAGGGATAGCGGTCAGTACGCTACTTGTAATCGTATATATGTATCTCTGCCTGTATTACCGTTCGCACATTAAAAAGTTCATCCTTAAAATCGTACCGCAAAACGAGGAAGAACGTGCTTCAATCATCGTTCACGAATCTGGTCTGGTGGCCCAAAAATACCTGGGTGGCCTGGCTGCCATGATTGGTGTTTTGTGGGTCATGTATGGGATTGGTTTTAGCCTTGTCGGCGTAGAGAGTGCAATCTTTTTTGCAGTCTTGTGTGGAACCTTAGAGATTATTCCCTTTGTAGGCAACTTAACAGGTACATCAGTTACCGTGTTGGCGGTAATTGCCCAGGGAGGCGATTCAAAGATGATTATCGGCGTGTTGGTGGTGTATGGTATCGTTCAGTTCGTTCAAACTTATATCCTGGAGCCGCTTATCGTAGGAGAACAGGTAAATATTAATCCACTCTTTACCATTCTGGCTATCGTTGTAGGAGAAACCGTTTGGGGTGTAGCGGGAATGATCCTTGCTGTTCCAATGCTGGGGATTGTGAAAATTATCTGTGATAGGATACCTGAATTAAAACCATATGGTTTTTTAATCGGGCCTGAAAAGCAAAAAACCAAAAGAGCAGGATTGTTTAGTAGAAAGAAATGAGATTGATTGTTACACGACTACGAAATTAGTAATAAAAGAAGCGCCTGGATTTAGGAATTCTAAGTTCTACTTTTCCAGGCTTAAACCCATCCATTTTCGGAATTGCTTTAAAGGGATATTTGAAATCAAAAAATTCGTCACTGGCTGCTGTTTTTCCTTCGTCACAATCTCCATACGTACAGGCTACGCTGACTTGTTTTGTCGAAAAATTGATATCATAAGTATCATCAAATTCACAAGTGTCGTATACATTGTAAGTTGAGCCAATTAGAAACCAGTCGCCATTTTGGTAACGGAAAATATTTTTATTGCTGCTGTAGTGCCGGGCATTATGCTGAAAATTTTGTTGAATGATGAGCGTATTGTTTTTGATGTTTATGCTCAGGTCAATGCCTTTATTCAGGCAAAAACCACAATCTTTACTGCTTCTTAAAACAGAGCTGTTCTGTTTCCAAAGCTTAGCCTTTCCATTAAATAGTTTGCAGATGTACAATATCCTGAAAAAGCCTGATGCGCCGTCGGGCTTATTGGTATTGTAAGCATAAACAACTTCCGCTATACCATCTTTATCCAGATCGCCTTTAACTTCCCATATTTTACTGTAGTTAGCGGGGACTTTAAAATCGGGTAACTCTTGCGCAGTTGCGGTAGTGGTTAAAAAGAAAAGAGAAATCAGGAGCAATCTCATAAATTATGATCTGTTTTGACTAATAATGGACGATGTAATTCTATACTAGTCAAATGTTTTATGACCACATTTTGTTTGCTTTTGTCTATTTATTAAAAGAAGACCATAAAACTAATACATCTGCTTTTTGTTAAAGATGAACACATAACCAGGTAGGCCTGATGCGCACAAATCACCAGGCCGATATTCCTTGTCTAAAAACAATTAATGAGCATGATAAATTTAAATGCGATACGAAATGCGTACCTGAATGCGGCGGAGCTTGACGAAGTCAACCAAATGTATAAGGAAGTTTTTTCAGAAATAACCGAAGAAGAACAACTGGCCGTTTGGAAACAGGTTTGCGCTTTCGCTAACTTCGGGATGATCGAATTTTTACTGTCACAAGGATGGAGGACTATGGGGGTAGAAGATCAATATGGCGATACACTTCTTCATTTTTTAGGGGAAGCAGAATTCGACAGGAGTTACGTTATACCTGAAGGCCGGGTTTACCAGACAACCAAAATTTTACTTGCCCATAAAGTTAGTCCGCTTAAAAAAAATACAGAGGGCAGGACAGCTTTGATGACCGGTGCCAAAGCGGGTTACGCAGAAATGCTCAGGGCCTATCAGGAAGCCGGTGCAAAGATAGATTGGTTGGATAGAGAGGGGAACACCTTAATCCACATTGCCGTGCGGAATTCAGCACAGCATAAGGATGCGAGGTTCAACGACTTTTCTGCCTTTATTACCATGTGTATAGAACTCGGCATAGACCCTAACCAGAAAAACAACATCGGAGAAACAGCCATAGATTTAGCCATAAAATATAAGGTTAAAAATATAGGCGCAATGCTTAAAGGTGTTGATCTTTCAAATACAGAAACAGCAGCTTTGCATTTACTCGCCGGGGGACAGGATCTTTACCAGGCCTGTATAAATCAAGATCTGGAAGCTATTGACGCCTTAATAACGCTTGGAGAAAATCTGAATGAAGCATACGATAAGGAAGGCGACCGTTATCATGGAATGTTGCCACTCGCCATTGCGGTAATTCTACATAATTTTGAAATTGTTGATTTGCTGCTTAAAAATGCCGCAGATCCCAATCTGCTGGATAGCAAATCCTGGCATCCTTTCCGTTATTTGTATATTCCAATTTCAAATATCAACACCAATTTCGATCAGTTGCAAAACAAGACATTTCAGAAAATGCTGCAATCCTTCGTTAAAGCAGGTTTTGACATCAACTCATTGATGGATGACGAGGAAAACACATTGTTGTCAGTTTCGGCCAAATTTGCGGACAGCCTTCAATTGTACAATGGTAATTCCGTTGCGAAGGCCGTTATTGAGGAAGCGGTCTATTCAAACGCCGATGTCAATAAAACCAATCGCGATGGGATTTCTGCCTTGATGTATTTGTGCCTTGCCGATCAACGGCGGGCAGAAAAAGAACTCCTTATCCTTTTGGAGCAGGGTGCTTCGACCATATTGAGAGATAAAAATGGTAAAACAGCGCTGATGTATGCAAGCAGCAATTCAGAGCAGTCAACTGCCAGGACCTACAGTGAATTATTGGAGCAATTTGGCGAACTACTGGTGTCCGTAAAAGACAATTCCGGGAAATCTGCGCTTGATTATGCTGCAGAAAAGAACAATGAACCTTTAGTGGCCTGGCTTTTAGAAAGAGCATAACCAGCATTCAGACAGCATATTTATTTTATTTAAACACTACCATATCATGGATACCATTTTTTTAAATGCATGTAAAAATAACCAGAAAGGAATTGTACAAACTTTTCTAAAAAAAGGAGGGATTAATCTGGATAAGCGTGACCCGATGGGGAACACCCCCTTGTTTTATGCCGCTCAAAAAGGCGCCAGAGATATTGTTAAATTACTAATAGAGGGCGGTGTGGATGTAAACTTAGCCAATAACAATAGTATGACACCCATACATATCGTTTCGCAAAGTGGGAATAAGGAAATCCTGAGTATTTTGCTGGATAACGGAGCAGATATCAATGCCACCGATAAGGAAGGAAAGACACCCCTGATTTACTCCCTGGCCATTGGGAGAACGGAGTTTACCAAGTTTTTGCTTTCTAAGGGGGCGGATAAAAGTATTAAGGATAACGATGGCCACAGCGCATTGGACTATGCTACAAGCAGGGGCTTAAGAGATACAGTAGCACTCCTTGCAACTGAGGCAGGCGATAAAAACAGTTCGGGGAATACGGCGCTTCACCAAGCCATTTGGAACAATGAGGCTGAAGTTGTAAATGAATTGTTGAAAACAGGATTCAGCGACCTCAATTCGCTAAACGATGATGGAGAAACTGCCCTGGTGATGGCCTGTATGAAAAACAACCTGAGGATCGTAGAACTATTGACAAATGCTGGCGCAGATTTATCTCTAAAAAGACTGGATGGAAACTCTGTCCTTCATTACGTTTGCGGCAGAGGAAACAAGGAGATTGCCAGATTATTGATTGATAAGGGAATAGATCTGGACGCTAAAAATAATGAGGGTGAAACGCCATTAATTGTTGCTGCCATGTGCGGTTATAATGATTTGACCGCGCTACTTATTGAGCGAGGGGCTAATGTTAATGAAAAGGACAATGATCAGCAATCTGCTTTACATTATGCATCCCAAAAAGGCTACACTGAAATTGCAGAACAACTGATCATGGCTGGTGCAGATTCATAATATCAAACAAGAGTTATGCTTATAAACCAAAAAGTAGACCTTCAATTGAATGCGTCAGAATTATTTTTAGAAGGAGTTTTGTTTGTTAATTCATCACAGTGGTTGCCTGCCTATTCTATTTTTAAACACTTGACCGAAGGAGCTCAGCATCCATCTACTGCCACACTTTACAACATGGCATTGTGTTATTTTTCTGCCAAAGAATACCTTCAAACCATTTCTAATTTAAACGAAGCGATCCTGAATATGGCTGGTAGTCCAAAACATCAGTTACGGATACCTCATGTGTTACTGTTATCTGAATACGAGCACAATGCTCATAAATTAGCGCTGACTGAAAGTGTAGTTCAACTTAATGCGTCAGTGGTGAAACTAAGGATCAGAAGACTTCTGGTAGATGCCAACCTGGAATTGGGAAACTGGGAAGAGGTGATCCGGCTTTCTACTTTACCCGAAATGGATCAGTGTAAAAATGTAATAGAAGCAGTTAATCTTGCAAAAATAAATCAATGATAGAACAATTTAACGGATTAAAGGATGCCTATCAGCGCAACCTATTTGCAGCGGAAGGTGATCAGGTTGACATAATCGGCTTGTTCAAGCAATTGCCTGAACTAGGGATTAAAAGTGAATATGAAGAAGACCTTTATCATTTGGCTGCCCGTTTTTCTGATGCAGCTGCCGTCAGGTTTTTGAAAGCGAACGGGATAAAGCCTGGTACAGACCGGTACGGTAATACCCCTTTGCATGCACTTACGGGCACCAGATTCGATTTCGTCGATCCTAAACTGGAAGAGGTAGCGGAAAAAATTTATCAGACGGCCCAGGCTTTGCTGGATGCCGGAGTCAATCCAAAAAAGAAGAATGATTCGGGAAAACTTGCGTATTTTGAAGCTGGCTTGCTTTATATGTATCCTTTTTTACAGGCTATGGGTGAAGCTGGTGTAAGGATGGATGCCACAGAATCTGGTGGAATGAACCTTCTGCACACCATTTGCGATAAGTTAGGCAACCGGAAAGATATTCGTGGCGCTGTAAGCGCAGTTATAAAGACAGTGCGAATACTGCTTGAAAAGGGAAGTATTGATATTGAAGATAAAGATGTTTTCGGTACAACACCATTGACATATGCTCAGCGCAGCGGTGTTAAAGAGGTAGCGGCTTTAATTTCGGGTGACGAAAGTGACGTGGCCACTGGTGGGATGACCATTCATGAGGCTGTATTAAACCGTGATGGTATTGCAGTAGAAGCCTTAATAAAGGCTGGGGTAGATTTAAATGAAATATCGGACCAGTACCGTAGAACGCCGCTGATGCTTGCATGCGAATATCCTTCCGAACCTTTGGTAAAGCTATTGGCCGAAGGTGGTGCAGACGTAAACTTCAGGGCTGGGACTGGCGAGACGACGGTTTACTACTTGTTGGCCAAATCAGTCAGCAACTTAGGTAGGGGAATGAGCCAGGAAATTAAGGATATCATTAAAATGTTACGCATTTTGATGGCAAACGGACTGGACTTAGATGCTGCTGTAGATAATGAAGGCAATACTGCCCTTAATCTTTTGTGTCAGGCCGGTTACCTCGCTGATCTTAATACCACATTAGCTGAAGAATTGATTGAAGCCGGTGCCGACATCAATAAGTCCAACCAATCTGGAAAAACACCATTGATGTCATTTGCTGAGCGGGGCAACGAAATGAAATATAATATTGCCGAATTGTTGCTTGATAACGGCGCTGACGTTACCAGTGTAGACAAATTTGGAAATACCGCATTAATTTACGCAGCTGGAAACTCGGATCAGATGTCGGGCAAAAGGATCGTTTCTCTAATTATGGAGAAAGACAAATCAACCCTTGAACGGGTAAACAATGCTGGTCAAACGGCTATGGATCTCGCTGTTCAACAAAATAATGAGGCTGTTGTTAAACTATTGCTGATGTAAAAGTAAAGAAGCATCGCTACATTGTTTTCAGTAGCGATGCTTAATTAATATCAGTTAAATTAGGTTGCCTGCTTATTTTTAAATTCTGCCAGCTTAGCAAGGAGAGGTCCTTTATTTTCCAGGGTATAAGAGACAAATTTATCTTCTTTTATTGCCAAACGGACTAACATGGGCAGCCATGGATAAATCTTACGCGCAAGAATTTCAAAAGTAGCGTCATCCTGAGCAGCGGCTAAAGCCTGGTCAGCATAAGGCTCAATTTTTGGCCAGTGTTCGGCAATTACTGGTCCCATGGAGTTCATGATTTTACTGTTAAGTTCGCTACTGTCAGCGTTATTGTCGTTGCTTTTAAAAGATGATAACATTCTGTTTTTGTTTTATATTTTAGTTTCAGTCTATGAACAAAAAGCTGATATATAAGTTTCAGTGATAAGCAAATATCTTTTTCCGCATGCAGAGCGAGAATTTAGTTACCTTAGAAACCTGTACTGATTAAAATATGAAACTTCTCAAGCCCTTTCTTAAACGATTTCTGTTAATTGCAGTTCCCCTTTTGGTGGTATTTATCTTTGCGAAAATGGCGATAAGGGAAAATAGGACCGATCATCATCCAACAGATGTTGGACTCGGCATTGCATTTTTGCTGGTTTTCATATTTATCGTCATGTTTATCGCTTTCCTTATAGACCTCATGATCAGAATATCTCGTAAGCAGGCATCGCTCGCCTGGATGGATGCCGGATTTCTCTTTTTCATCAGTATTCCAATAACCTATATCTGCTGTTTGATTGCCAGCAGGGAATGCTTTTGCGGCTGGCTGATTGACACCATAGATCTTGTTAGGTAAGCTCAATGATAAATAACTTATGAGCCTTAATTTCTGAAATTTATTAAGTTATCCTTTTCATCCGGTTTAGTTTCGGCAATCATCAAGATTAAGGCAGCTAAAGCATTATCAGCGACTGGTGAGCCAAGGTTTTAATATTTTGGTCACAAACGGCATAACTCTTAAAACCTAAATGTCTGTTTGTTGTTGTCATGGTATGGAATCATTTGAAATACAGTTGTTAGAAGATCAATTTAGAATAGAGCCTTTGGAAAATGGATTGTACCGGATTATGGAAGGTGAAAACAAAATTGGCGTAATCTTTCCGGAGCCCGATGGTAACCAGGTGAAGTGGACCACACAGGATGAGCTGGAGGATGGTTTCGTGCAGCAAGTGGGTGAACTGATTACCGAACACAATATGTGATGAAAGCTTAATCTATGACATCGAAGCCCATATGCAACAAAGAATTACGGTATTAACTATTGGCGCAAATGATCTGGCTGCAATGCAAGCCTTTTATCAGGATATACTGGGATGGAAACCTGTTGCAAAAAATGCGGATATTGTTTTTTATCAGATGAACGGCTTTCTGCTGAGTATCGCCAAAAAAGAGCGTCTTTCGGAGTTTCTCGGTGTTAAACTGGGTGAACGTGGCCCGATTACTATAGGTCACAATGTAGCTACTGAACAAGAAGTAACTGCGCTCTATGAGGAATTTATTGCCAAAGGTGTAACGATATTGAAAGAACCAACTACGCCACCTTTTGGAGGTTTATTTTTTTATTTTCAGGATGTTGAAGGGAATGTTCTAGAAGTTGCCTGTAACTCGTTTGTATTGCTTGATGATGTGAAAAACGTAGTCGGTCACAAGTCTATAAATGATCTTTAAAAGATTTGTTAGTCAGTATTCTATGTAGGCTTCGTGAGTCTTTTTGCTATTTTGACCTGACTCACGAAATTACTCCCGGGAGATAGGGTGTTTTATGCATATTTTGGTGCTCATAAAAAACAAAAAACCCTGCTAATGGTACATTAACAGGGTTTTTATGCATTTTGATATTGCTATCCGCGGAGAGTGGGGGATTCGAACCCGCGGACCCTTTGACAAGTCAACAGTTTTCAAGACTGCCGCAATCGACCACTCTGCCAACTCTCCGGCGCAAAAGTACGAATATCATTCGGTTTTGCAAATTCAAATTAATTTATTTTTTAAGTGTCAGTTAGTCAGGTTTATAGGATGTGAATACCTAGCTTAATAGTAAGTGATAACAGTTGAGAATATACTGATCAGCCTCTTTTTAGTTCAATTTTTATTTACTGGTGAGCCAAGGTTTTAATATTTTGGTCACAAATGGCATAACGACCCATGTTAAGATTCCGACCATCAGCGTGGCCGTAACAAGTAGTCTGAATGGGACGGGCAGGTGTATTAGAAACCGGCCGGTGGTGTAGTACAGGAAGATGCTTGTTGGAAATACGCCGCACAATGTGGCGATAGCCATTTTCCACCTGGGCGGTGGAGTTGAGGAACGAAACCAGGCTTCAAGGCCTGTTAGTTGTCGGTAAACCGCTGCTTCTGTCAGGTTGGAGGCATAGTTTTCCCATTGCCGGAACTGCTCAGAATTGTAAAAGACATCGCGTTCTTTTTCGTCTTTGAAGGTTCTTAAGATACCGATTTCATTACTGTCTGCTCCTGGAAAGGAAGAAATGATTGCCGCGCCGTGTACGCCGTCGTGGATAAATGACTGGCCAAGAAAATTGCGCAGGGATTCTTTAAATTCCTGTTCTTTTCCGGGAAGAATTTTGCGGGTGATTGCGACGTGTATGGCCATGTTTTTCGATAGGTTACTAATTTACAGAATTGCTTTCATTCTTGAAACCTAAATGTCCATTTGTTGTTTTCATCGTATGGAATGATTTGAAATACGATAACCAGATAATTTCAATACTCCAAATAAAAATACTCTTTTTATAGAGTGTGTAGAAATGGAGTATTTGCTTTACTTTATTTCATGGCAAATAAGGACCTTTTAACAAATGAAAAAGAGCTAAGGAAAATAGGTTTAAGGCTTAAAAGTCTCCGTAAGTCCAGCGGATATAGCAGCCCAGATAAGTTTTCCTATGACAATAATCTAAATCGCTCCCAGTATGGTAAATATGAGGCGGGGAGTGCTAACATAACGATTGGGACGTTGATTGGTATTCTTAATTGTTTCGGGGTGAGTTTAAGTGAGTTCTTCAACGAAGAATATAACCTAAATAAATAACGACCCCTATAAAAACTGAATATGCAAAGTGTTTACAAGATAAGAATTGTCAATCACATCCGGTCTTTAAAATACATTCTTATTGGCCTTTCTTTGGTAGTTCTGGTTTGTTATTTTATCCCATTTTATGAAAAAAATTACATCACCTCAGAAGGTCTGATGGTAGGAGCAATCCCTGTGTTGATATTTATTGCACCAGCAATTTTTCTTCATATTAGTTACTACATTAAAAATTCAGGACTTAAAATAGTAATTGATGAAAACCAAAGTACATTGATTGTTAGTAAATCTGGTAAAGAGCATTTTTACAATTTTTCAGATCTAATTTTAGTAGAGCAGCACTTGGCTATTTATCATAGAAACAGAATTGATCACATAAATAGGAAAATAGTCCCATGGGCGTCTTATGGTTACCTACTTCTAAAATTCAACGATGGTTTACAGCTCTATGTCACATCTTTAATGTTGGATGTTTTGAAACCACCTATCATTACAACCCATACATATTTTAGACTTTTCCCCTATATGAAATCTGGAATTGATTTTTCCAAAAAACGTGTTATTGTCAATGAAAATTATGAAAACAAAATTTCACAATACAAATTGACTTTTAAACATCATAGTGACCAGCAATTAAATGAAAAGATTATAAATAGGAAAACATACGACAAATCTGCAGTTGAGGCTGCTAGACTAGTGCTGGCTACTCGGGTGATCATCCAATTAAATAAGAAAGCGGAAATGATCTCCGACCATTCCCGCTTCATCTAAATTAACGCTCTCAAATATAAAGACGTTAATCAGGGCTAGATATTGTCTTACTCCATAAATTATGTTACATGCTTTTTTTTAAGTGCTGCCATATCTGCACCTACTTTAATATCAGGTATTTTAGCTTGTGTTGAAACTTTTAGCCGTTAAAATGCAAAAACCCACTAATCATACGATTTGCAGGGTTTTATGTTGGTTTTGACCCCATTTGGGCGGAGAGTGGGGGAATTGTACCCCAGCTTAAAATCCCGCTTTAATATGGTGCCTTGAAGGTTTTTAATTGTCGACTCACCGAATCACTCACCTTTCTTAATTCTTTTATAACTGCAAATGTTATATTACTAATTTACGCATTAATTTTGATTATGCACTAATACATTGTTAGCAATACGCTTGGATCCGTCTCTCTTAAATTAAAATATTCGAGAGATTTATGGTGAAAATGTGAGTATTATCCAAAAAAAAGAACTTTTACGAGTAGCCAAGCCTTCAAAGTATTCAGAAGATAATTTATGTTGTTGACACATAGTTGTTAACTATTTCCAATTGATTTTACTAACTAAGCTTTCTGGATATTTGTTTTTCAAGTTAGCAATATATTTCTTAGCCTTATTCAGCCTTTTTACATCCACGCTATGCAGGTAGGCTAGCCAACCATGCACCTCAGATAATAATTTTAAATTCGTTTGCTCAGTCTGCTTGGTTAGCCTGTGAATTTTAGCTCGAAACAGTTTATACTTTTCCCTACCAATTCCAACACCATCGTTTCCTACTACAAGCCCAGTCACGATCTTTGCTCGGGAAGGTCCAGCTATTCGGGTCTTTTTGTCATTAACTTCAAAACGTTCACTAGTAATGATACTTTTAATGAAAGGAAGTGAGCGAACTACTTTGGACGGCATCGGGCCAGAAAAAGATAAGTCATCAGCATATCGAGTGTAACTGATTCCTTTTTTTCCTACATAGCCCTGTAACCTGTTGTCCAGTCTCCATGCTACTAAGTTAGCTAGCTTTGGTGAACAAGGACCACCTTGAGGCAATTTATTTTCGAAAGTGCAGATCTTTGATAGTATGATCGAAATCAGGTTATTGTATCCAACAGCTCGAAAAATGTTAAAAACATGACGTTGGCTGATAGAAGGGAAAAAGTCTTGGATATCAACAGTTAATATCGCAGTAGCACCAATGTGTGCTTTTGCGTTTTGATAAGTTGAAGTTCCTTTTTCAAAACCCATGCAGGAAGGAGATACACTTAATTTGTTTAAAATATTTACCAAAATCCAAGCTTGAAGTGCTTTCAGCTTACGTGAAGGTTGAGAAATCGTTCTTTTTCCCCCTGTTTTTTTCGGGCGCTGGTATGTGATGTAGTATTCATTCGCAAATGATGACATCTGATAAATAATAGATCTGGAGAGTCTCGTTAACTCTGCAAAATCATCGACTTTCTCCATAACAGGTAAGCCTAGCATTTTCAGCCTAATAATATTGGACTTGTTCATGAAACAAAAATCAAGGGTAAGTGTTTTTACTCATAATACTAGACGGAAGTATGAAGATGTTGCGAGGAATCGAGTCAATAGCTTCATACTTTTGGAAGATAAAGCTAAGTTTAATTCTTGGACGCCGAAACAACGTCCCAATATTTGGTAAACCAAATGTCTAAAATCTCTATACCCTCAATTTTTTGTTTCTATATGTCAAATTTAATATTTCTAAGCGTAAATTATCAATATCTTTGGTTCTATTTGTAACATTAATGTTTTTATTGGCTTTATAACTCAAAAAGGCATTAACTCCACTGCTAGTTAGCCTATATCCCTCGGCGGTAGATTGCACCCAACGTTTTTTTATCAGCATGCTCAGTGCGGTTTCTGTAATACTAGAAGCAAAAATTTCATTTTCAGTAACAATAGCTGTCATATGGGTTAGGGTCATCTTACCAACAGGCTCTAGGAGGTAAATTGCGGGAAGCAGAAAGCGGTCGACACTTAATAAAGTGAGTTTTTTTTCAGATTTTGATATGTTCTTTTTGACGTTTCTAATAGCTGAAACTACTTTTTCTAGTTCAGGATTACGAGTAATGCTAGGAAATCCAATCAGCGTGGAGGTAGGTGTATTTAGTAGTTCTGGATCAACATGAACAACTGCTTTATGATTAGTTCTTTTGAGTAATTTAACCGGACCTTGGTTAATAAAACTTTTATCTTTATGATATTTTTTGTCCAGCACACAAACCATTTTCTTTCGGAGTTTTTCATTGTTAGCGAAAGCGCCTAGCTCCGCAAAAGAACCTGCGCTTTCGGGTATCACCACCACAACGTCAACACTATCTGCCAACAAGTTTTCCAAAGATAGTAAGTCTTCAGAATTTGATTTATATAGTAATGTTTCAAAAATATCTTCCGGATAGATAATATCATAATCTCCATACCATAGGATAGTACCCAAAAGATCTGAGATTTTATATCGGATACTACTTAGGTCAGATATATCTTTGCCACAGAGGAAGATAGTTGTTTTGGAATTGCGAGCAGGCTCAAATATGTACTTCATTATCCTGTCAGTGATGACCTTACATTCGGTGAGGGACAATTCATTTTTCTGCAACCGCAATTGTTCTGTATGCTTTTGACTCATTCAACCTCTAAAGTAAACAATTTATCAAACAATACTTTCAATTTGCATATCAAAATATACACAAACGAATTTAGCTTTGCGACGGTTAGCAGTTAAGCTTTATAAGCTGTTTGTGGTTATTTTTTTTAAGGTATTCGGTGAGTCGGTTTTATTTTGCTTTCTGAATCACGTCTGAATTAGTTGGGAATTTGGGGATATGAAAAAAATCCAGGCCTTAAATGAATAAGTCTGAGATGGCAAGATTACTGGCTTTTATTTGTTTCAAACGGAAAATTAAATTCATATAGCCTCAGGAAGGAATGATACAGTCAAGTTGGGCATTAAAAATATATCGATTGCTCATTTTCTCTGGAATTGAAGATCTCCACAATTGAAATATATTTGTAGTCAGCTTCAACCGCAATTTGTCTTTTTTAGTTGCTTGGTTGATTTTTCGATATTGGATAAGTATGAATCATTCTTAAAAAAAAACTATATTAGTTTCCTAAAATTATGTTTAATGTTCTCATTCATGTTAAAAAAATGCACTGGGTTGAATTGTCGTTTTTTATTTGTTGATGGAAACTGGCTAATTTGTTCATCAAGCGTTTTTGTTTTAAATAATCAAAGAAGATGCAGTTAAATGAATTAATTACCTACCAAGAGGTTGTCTCATCTCTTAATAAGAAAAGAAAAAAACATCTGCTATTCGGCAATGGCTTTAGCATGGCATATGACAGTAATATATTTTCATACAATGCTTTGAGTAAATTTATTGACGAGATAGGCGATCCAGTAGTTCAAAAATTATTTGAGAGTCTTAATACCAAAAATTTTGAACTAATAATGCAACAACTCGATAATTTTTGTGAGATAGCCAATATCTTTAGCGATGATGCTGAACTCGTTCCTAAAATTAAAGCAGTTATAGAAAAATTGAAAAACAGCCTCATAGATGCGGTCAAAGAACTTCATCCCGAACACGTTTTTAAGATGCCAATTGAAAAGGTACAATCTTGCCAAAAGTTCTTAAGTGAATACTTATCAAAAGACGGATTGGTATTTTCAACTAATTATGATTTACTAGTTTACTGGGTATTAATGCGAACTGGAACTGAAAACTCTATTGATGGCTTCGGTAGAGATTTAGAAACCGAAATAGAATCAGGGGTGTCTGTTCCACAAAATGAACTGCAATATTCTGAATTGCGATGGGGAAAGCATAAATCGTCTCAAACCATCAATTACCTTCATGGTTCACTTCCTATTTTCGATAATGGGATTGATATTATTAAGGTTGAATATGATACAGAACATTTCTTACTTGAGAATATTAAAGAAAGGATAAAAAAAAAGGAATACCCAATTTTTGTGACTGCGGGAAATGGACAAGAAAAATTGACCCACATTATGCATAACAAATATTTATCTTTTTGTTATGAAAAGTTATGCAACATTGAAGGTTCATTGGTAACATTTGGTTTTAATTTTGGCGAATACGATTCTCATATAATTGAGGCTATAAATATAGCGGCAAAAAGTGGCAGGAGGGTTAGGGAAAAGTTATGGAGTGTTTATATTGGAGTTTATTCTCAGGAAGGGCTAGATCATATTTTAAAAATTAAGTCGAAGTTTAAATGTAAAATTATTCCTTATAATGCAAAGACCGCGAATACTTGGAGTCAGTGAAATAATAAATAGAATTTATACATATTTCAATTCGTAAATAGTATCTCATATGAGTGATTACCTCGATATTGCAACATCTTTACATACGAATTCATTGACTCTTTTTGTTGGAACAGGGTTTAGTAAATACATAACTAATGGTAAGGCTCCAAGCTGGTTGGAGTTGCTTGTGGATTGCGCAAGAGCAATAGATAAAAATGACAAATTATTAAATCAATTATTTAATTCCAATTCTTCTGGAGAAATAAAAGAAGCGATTTATGACTTAACTATCTGTGCCCAGATTTTAGAAAGTGAATTTCTTCGAAAACGAAGAAGTATTAAAGAGGAAATCTCTAATATTATAAGAAAGAATATAAATGAAAAGACTATAGACAAAGATAAACTAAGCCATTTGCAATCTTTTTTTCAAGAACACCCTAATATCAATATAGTAACCACAAATTATGATACAATTTTTTCGGATTATATAATTCCCATTACAAGTAGAATAGTAATTGAAGGGAGTATCATTCCCCGAATTAATTCTGGCCAAAATATATATCACATACACGGTTGTGTAAATAAACCGGAAAGCATTATACTGACTATCAATGATTATTATAATTTTCAAAATTCAAACAATTACTTCTCAAGAAAATTTTTCACCTTACTTCAAGAAACTACAGTAGCCATCCTGGGCTATTCGTTAGGAGATTTCAATTTGAATTCTATTTTGAACGAAGTTAAAAATTCAAAAAATGAATCTTTTAGAAGAACTGAAATTTATTATGTGACAAAAGATTCAATTTCGGATGTTATTGAAAAATTTTATTCAATGACATACGGAATAAAGGTCATTCAGAATACTGATACTCACACGTTTTTTGATTTAATTGAAAGGAAGTATGATAAGGCTAAAGGTCTTATCGATTCTGTAGAGGATTTGAAAGACGTTATTGCAGGAACACATTATTACACAGATGAGTTTTTGAAATTGAAGTTATCATTGACCAATATTCTTCTTCAAGCATCTAGTTTAGGAATTGATAGTAGGGATATGAGTTTTCTTAAAACTTTGATTTTCTTATTAAAAAAGAAACGTCAGTTTACGAGAGAGAATAATGCTTGGACTCAATATGAACATCTTGCAGACTGGCTGATTGAGATTGCCTCGATTATCACCATTAAGGGGTCGGAGTTTGAAAAAGATTTTTGTGAGATAGCTAAGTATTCCTTAAGTAACGCGAGCAAGGAGTGGTACAAAGGTTATTCTTGGCATGCATGGCAAGCATGGCGCAGTCGTTGGCACGAAATGAAATTAGAGAATCAAATTATGGTTGAAGATATAATTGAAACTAATTCTTGGCCATCATGCTCTGAAATTCCAGCAATATTAGATTAGATATTTTTACAAAAAAACAAACAACATAATAACTAATGGAAAAAACGATTCTTTATGGAAATGGCTTAAATTATCTTAGTAAAGATGCGACAGGATGGACAGAGCTTTTGGATATTTTGATGAGAGATGACAAGTTTGATATGAGCTTTCTGCCAAATATAATGACCTATGAAAGAATTAGGTTAAATTGGAATAAATCGACTGATACAATACATTTAAAATCTAAGATTTCTGATCTCCTCAAAAATCAACCAACAAATGAATTTTATGGGAAGATTTTGAATTTGGGTGTCAAAAATTTTTTATCAACAAACTATGATTATGCCATAAATAAAGCTTGGGCTGATCTCACAGAGGTAAATAATAGTAGTGAAGACTTGTATAGTATAAGAAGAAATACTTCTCTTTTAAAAGATGGAAAAGAAATTGCTAAAATATGGAATATTCATGGAGAAATCCGCCAACCTAAGTCTATTATGCTTGGATTAAATCATTATTGTGGTTCTATTGGCAAGATTAATGGTTACTTAAAAGGGACATATGATTTTAGGGACAAGGGGCAAAAGCAAGACATATTGTCGATTGATGATAAATTGAAATCAAACACTTTTGATAAGTATTCTTGGATAGAACTATTTTTTAATACTAATGTACACATTGCAGGTTTTGGGCTTGATTTCAGTGAAATTGACCTGTGGTGGATTTTAAATAAGAGAGCTCGACTTAAAGAAGATAATTTAGTGAAAAATAAAGTGTTTTATTACACCAAGCCGATTGAAGAGGTTACTAAAGAAGTTGATGTAGAAATGCGAAGAAGGGAAATGTTGGAAGCGTTTGATGTAACAATATATACTATATCAACAAAAGAAGGTTATGAACATCAATGGAATAACATAATTGAGCACATTAAGTCTAGCTAATAATCAATGGGCCTTTTTAGGCTTTAACTGTTGATTCGGACTTTGAGTTTTGAAACGTTTTGCGCAATGTCTTGTCGTGAAAAAAAATATACTAAGTAAATGAAAAAAGGTAGTGTCTTGAATTTTGTGTAAAGTCGGATTAGACTAGGTCAAACGTATTGTATTTAAGGGAAGAAAATCAGAACTTTAAGTACAGTCATATGGAAGATAACAATTTAGGTTTACCAAAGGACTTTTTCAAGCAGTTTAAGTCCAATGGTCTCATCGATTTCAGATCTGCCTTGCAGGTTCTTGCTGAACACTATTTGTTTCCAGCGATTCATTCCTTCTAAATCTCCGTTAAACCGAAGCATGGTCGTCAACATTGCATATCGATACATGGTATGATGACGAAAGTGTCGTTTAAGTATTATAAATGCTGTCTCATAATGAATAAACATCGCTATACCATAAAGTAACGGCAAAAACAAAAGCGATAAAAATAACGGTATTAAAAACTGCATTAAAACTGTTCGGTTGACATACTCTTGGTAATGCTGAACCAAATGTAGCATGATGAAAAATACAGCGATCAGGCCTGAAAAGAATTGCGTTCCCTTAAGCAGTTTGTTTACCTGTGCATATTCAGATTTTCGTTCGCTGACGGCTAACATACCTCCTAACATAACAAGGGCAGGAACCATTAGTACTTCAATCCATAGTTTAAAGGTATAAAGGCCAAATATGTATTCAAATATAATGGAGAAAGCAATTAAGGGGGTGACGATCTCTTTTAGGAACTTCTGAAAGCTATCGATTTTTCCAGCCTGGAACATTAACGGCAATGCAACAAACAAGAACCACATTATGGTATCCTTGATGAGTGAGATATCCCAAATCTTTACCGCATGTAATAAAAAAATGGAACAGGAAATATAAGCAAGGGCAATGATATAGATATACACAAACTGCCTGCAAAACAACGCCTTTACAATACCGCCCGCAGATTTTCTCGTATTCCTGGGGGACAGCAACCATATCAAAAGGGGAATTCCCCAGAAAAGGTACGCCTGCTCACGCGTATTAAATATACCACTAAAATAGCTATAAAGGTTATCTAAACTTACGGAGTCCATCTAAAAAAACTTTTTACCACTCATCCACGGTTTCAGATTGTCGTAAAGCCCCATATTGATTTTACGGTACAAGCTAAACTCATCATTGATAAATCATATTTAGACCACTTGGAAAAATAGTCATCTAAAATGCGGTACAGCTGCGTGTCGATTTTCTTTAATTGACTAAGTTCATTTTGGTAATCAAAGGCAGGGTTCGGGTCGCACTTGAATGCAAAGTATTTGCCGATAAAAGTATTGATCGCTTCGACGTTATACTTGTTTCCTCGTTTATAAAGTTTACCGATCTGATTGATAAGGCCAGGCTCAGCTTTAAAATCCTCATAGTCTGACAGGAACTTCGCACGTTCAAAGCCCCGATCCAGGAAAATGGGCAACATCAGCGTATGTGCGATACAATTGGTCATGTGTTCGATCAATCTGGTATCGAATATTTTGGATAGCAGTTTGCTGCCCGAAATGGTGTTTTTTAGATTGCCAGTAATATTTATATCGCAGTAGTCCAAATAGCCATGTAAAAGTTCATGGCTGAAGGTATCCACACAGTAATCACCATCTGGGATATAAAAGGTAATGCGGTTTCCGATGGTATAGATCGAATGATGCCCGCTAAAGGAAGGCTCAAACGTGACCTCAAACTTGGAACAGACCATATCAAAAAGATCTTGGTTCCTGCTGTCCAGGAGTTTTGAAGAGTCGATTGCGTTATTCATTTAGATAGGATTATATTTGGAAGTACCAAGATAACTAAATCAATAACAAATTGCTAAAGAAGTCTCTCTATGATTGAAATCACCATCGGAATCTTAGGCCTGCTCATTGCCTGGTTCACCTACAAAAAGACCTTTCTGGATAAGCCAAAGGAAGAAATAGAACATCTGACCATACAATTCAAAGCAACACAGGCCACATCAATGAAAGTCCGGAACAACCTGATCAAACTCTCCACAGAATATGGCCTGGGTTCTAGCGAATTGTTCTCAGGAATGACAATAGATCACTATATAAAATTGATGACCGATAGTTACGAAAAAAGCCTCAATGATAAGCTATTAACAGAAATGCTTGCGCTAAAACCATCAAAATCAATGCTCAGATCCATGATCAGTAGCTTGGAAAAGCAACATGCTGAATTGATGACACTGGAAACAGGAACCAATGCCAGCTTATTATCAGTATGATAATTTTTAGTGTAAATATCTGTTATCATAAATCTTTTAACGGAACATTTAATTCTGCAATGTCAATTCCTGAAAGGTCGATTAGTTCCGGTAAGAGGGAATGATCTTCGACCATTCCCTTAATAATCAAGATGGATAAATCACCTCTAAAAAAACTATACGAGCATCGACGTCCCATAAATTGTAAAGGGCTTTATGGCCATGTGGCACAGTCTCTAGGTCATCTCTCATCTGTTTGAACTCTTTGTGCTCCAAATAATGCTTAAAAACGGTGACAATGCCATTGGAGTAGCAATCGTCATAATTGATTAACTTTTTGATGCAGTATTTTACATCACTTTCATTGATTTTAATAGTTTCCATAATCATTAAGGTTTAAATAAGTACTGTCTGCTCCATACTTGTTTTTAAGCGTTGCCATATCAGCTCCAACTTTAATATCCAATATTTTAGCGTAATGTTGTAGTCTGAATATTAGTATGCCCGAGCATTTTAGAAAGGCTTTCAATAGGAATCCCATTCAATAGCGTGACCGTTGTATCAAATGTATGCCTAGCAATATTGAAAGTGATCTGTTTCTGTCCGCCACTGAAGTCCGCAATCTCTTTTAGATAGCTATTCATCTTTCTGGTTAACTGATACTGGCAGTAACATTCCAGTATTTAAGCATATTCGATTATTCTGGTACTGATTTAATAGGATAGAGGCGGCAGGTAACAAAGGAATGGGGGAAGGCACATTTGTTTTTTGTCTATTTATAGAAATCCATTTTTCGCCATCAATGCCCGTTACAATATCACCTCGTTTTAAATTCTTAACATCCACATAGGCAGGCCAGTATAACAACAAAATAAAAAGATATCCCTTACTTGCGCTAATCTTTCAGAAGCCAGTGGCTTGTTGCCTATCAGCTTTATTTCTTCTTCAGTAAGCTACACCCGATCAACCTTGTTAATCTTGTTTTTGTAGTTTTGAAATGGTTCGGTAGCCAGTAACCCGTTGGTAAGGCAAATAAGAATAATCTTGCCGAAGTTCTTCAAGTATTTCACCGCAGAGTTATTGGCGCATTTTCGTACAGATCGTAAGTAAAAATCATATTCAGTTATAAAAGCATGGTCTACTTTTCTAATGTCTATATCACTAATGTTGTATTTCCATTGTAAAAACTCCACGGTATGCTTTAGAGAGGTTCTGTAACACTCCGCAGTCCTTTTAGAAAACTCAGATCCCACCAAAGTTTCCATTTTGTGGATATGGTCTTTAAATACGTCAATTAAGGTGCATTGCTTTTCTATCTTCCCTGAAACTGATCTCGTAATCTCTCGGCAGTGATGGGATCGTCTTTTTCTGTTAATTGCCGATGTGCTTCGAATACTTTGTTTTGTAGGTCGTCCAGATAAACGTTAAAAGACTTTACTTCTTCTTTTTTGCCATTACTACGACCTGATATCGTATTCCATTGTGAAGGTTCACAACTACGGCCAGTGGTAACTTCCGCACGGTTGCCGTTCACAGTAATGCGAATAGATAGGAGCAGTTCCTTTTTGATAGTTTTTTGGCTTCTTTATGTAGAAGAGCAAGCTGAAATTGGTTTTCATAATGTTTAACATTAATGGTGAACAACCCGAGCCCGCTTTTCGGGCAAGAGCTGCATCGCAGATAAAAAGCAATAAGAATCAACGATGCAAATTTAGCTTTGCAGTAATTAGAAATCAAGATTTGTGTATTTTCAACCTGTTTAATGTCTGGGTTTTATACGCTATTCTGTGAGTCTTTTGTATTTTTAAATTCACTCACCGAATCACTCACCTACAGGATCGGAATTCGTTCGAAAATTGTAACCCTTTAAAATGCAAAAAGCCTGCTATCTTACGATTTGCAGGCTTTTTGTTGGTTTTGATACCATTTCAGCGGAGAGTGGGGGATTCGAACCCGCGGACCCTTTGACAAGTCAACAGTTTTCAAGACTGCCGCAATCGACCACTCTGCCAACTCTCCGCGACAAAAGTACAAATACCACCCGAATCTGCAAATTGTCATTAACAAAAACTTGATAACATCTTAACACAGAGCCAAAGAATTTTTAAATCCTTTCCGGAATTCCTTACCTGAAGAGGATTTAAACCCTTAAAAAACCGATTTAAAAAATAAACTACTATTTCTATAGATTTTATTGCATTTAAAAAAAAAGACGCTATATTTGTAGAAATTAAAAAACTCTTCCAAACTATAGAACCAGATGAAAACTGATTTAAATTTAATCAACGCACTAAACACCCAAAGACTAATGGTCATGTCCATGACCTGTTGTTGTTGCTAGTTCATCAGCTGCAATTTCATCCCTAACATTAGCTATAGAGCTTAAAACATCAACTAAAGGATCATCAGGATGATCTTAAAGGCTCTGCCTTGAATTTTACGACTCAAAACCATCAAACTATTAATATCAAAATCATGAAAAAAAGTATACTAATTATCTTTTCATTTCTGCTTTCGGCAAGCTTTGCCTTCGCCCAAAGCAAAGTAACGGGGATTATAAAGCGTGCAAACGGTACTCCGCTACCTCGTGCCACCGTTAAAGTTAGGGGAACTAATGTCTCGGTAAGCGCAGACGACAATGGCGCATTTACCATCATCGCTAAACAGGAGCCTCCTTTTTACCTTCAGGTAAGTTCCGTGGGTTACAAACCGCAGGATTTTCAAGTGCTGAAGCTTCAGGACGCGCCGCTGGAGTTAACGCTTGTAGAAAGCGATCAACTGGATGAAATTGTGGTAACTTCCCGAAGACGTTCAGAGTCTTTACAGGATGTACCTATCGCCGTTACTGTGATCGGTGGACAAGCCGCAGAAAATGCCGGTGCTTTTAATGTGAACCGCTTAAAAGAATTGGTGCCATCAGTTCAGCTGTATGCATCTAATGCCAGAAATACCACCCTTAACATCAGGGGATTGGGCTCAACCTTTGGCTTAACGAACGACGGTATCGATCCTGGGGTAGGGTTTTACGTCGATGGGGTATACCATGCCCGTCCGGCCGCTACCTCTACAGATTTCCTTGACATTGAACAAATAGAAGTAATCCGCGGGCCTCAAGGTACTTTGTTCGGAAAAAATACCACTGCGGGAGCATTCAACATCACTACCACTAAACCTACGCAAACACCAACAGCAAAAGTTGAACTCAGTGCCGGAAATTATAATTTTATCCAGGCCAAAGCCTCTGTTTCAGGCGGGGTAGCTAAGGATCTCGCGGCAAAAATATCACTCTCCGGTACGCAAAGGGACGGTACGATCTGGAATACCAGAGAAGAACGCCGCTACAGTGGACAAAACAACCTTGGTTTAAAAGGTCAGTTATATTATACACCTTCTGATAAATTATCGGTCTTGCTAAGCGGCGATGTGAGCATCCAGCATCCTGCAGGTTACCCACTTGTTATTGCCGGCATCACTGCCACAGAAAGAAGTGCTTACCGTCAGTATGCACGTATTATATCCGATTTGGGTTATCAGCAGCCTAAAGTTGATCCGTTCTCACGGGAAATCAGTACCAATACACCCTGGAGGCACAACCAATCCATTGGCGGGATCTCTGTTAACGTAGATTATAAAATCGGTAATGGAACATTAACTTCTACCACGGCATGGAGATTCTGGAACTGGGACCCTACCAATGACAGGGATTTCTCTGAATTTTCTGCCCTTACCAAATCACAAGGTAACTCCCGCCACGACCAGTATTCACAAGAAGTTAGGTATGCGGGTAACATCGCAGAAAAAGTTAGTGGTGTAATTGGTGTATTTGCTTTGAGCCAAAACCTGAAAGGTTTAGCACAAACAGAAGAAGTTGGTAAAGATCAGTGGAGATTTGTGCAAACGGCTAATACGGGTTCGCAAGCTTTATATTCTACTCCAGGGTTGTTAGATGGTTTTGGGATCAAAACCAACTCCTCCATTAAATCTTTAAGTACAGCTGTATTTGCGCAGGCAGATTGGGAATTTGCGAAAAACCTGCATGTTTTACCAGGTTTAAGGTTTACCTATGATAAAAAGGATGTAGATTATGACAGGACCACCTACGGGGGCTTACAAACAAGCGATGCTGCTTTACTTGCACTTAAAGCTGCTGTTTACAGCAATCAGCAATTTAACATCAGCACCAATAACAACAACCTTTCTGGTAACCTTACCGTTTCTTACCGCCCTACAACCAGGCTAAACGTTTACGGAACATTTTCTACAGCTTACAAACCTGTTGGTGTTAACGTAGGTGGTTTACCTACCACCAGCACTGGAGATGCTGATTTGTCTGTTGCGGTAGTAAAACCTGAATACGTTCAGCACTATGAATTAGGTGTTAAATCAAAACCTGTTAAAGGTGGATTGTTGAATGTAACTGTCTTTAATACGGATATTAAAGACTACCAAACCAATGTGCAGTCTCCACAATTGGGGGTAAACAGGGGATACCTGGCCAATGCAGAAAAAGTGAAAGTAAAAGGTTTAGAGGTTGATGGAAGTTATCAGCTGGAAAGGTTCTTAACCTTAAACGCTGCGGTTGCCTACCTTGATGGTAAATATGTGAAATTCACAAATGCACCACTACCTTTAGAAGAAACAGGACATACAGAAATCATCAATAATGTATCTACCCAGGTTGCTTTTAAAGATGCTTCTGGTGGCAGGTTGCCTGGAATCTCTAAATGGAATATTTCTGGTGGGGCCGAGACAAGCACTGCTGGTAAATTGTCTACGCAGGAGGGAAGATATTTTATCGCTGGTGATGTAAGCTACCGTTCTGAGTATTCTTCAAATCCAACACCATCAAGTGTATTGAATGTGCAAGGATATGCGTTATTAAATGCCAGAATAGGTTTTAAATCAGATAAGTTTTCTTTCTTCTTCTGGAGCAGAAATATTGCCAACAAAAATTACTACGAGCAATTACAGGCTGCGGCGGGTAATTCAGGCTTATATGCAGGAGTATTGGGTGATCCAAGAACTTACGGAGGAACCTTGCGCTTCAACTTTTAATTGCAAAAAAAAATCATCAATACAAAGGGCTGCTCTTTTGAGCAGCCCTTTGTATTTAATCACATTTTGCTTAGAATTTCCTTCTTCTTCGCATCAAACTCCTCCTGGGTAAGGATTTGTTCGTCTAGTAAGAGTTTGAGCTTTTGCAACTGAACCACCGGGTCGGTTCCCGCACTATAACTGGTCAGTACTTCTTTCTTTTCATCCAAAACTTTCCCCATTTCCATGCCAAATCCCAATTGAAGTCCTGCTCCGGCCAGGCCACCTTCATTTCGGGCAGCATCCCTCAACGCCTTTAATTTTTCTATTTCCAGGTAACTTAAGCCTCCTTCTCCTGCGGCACGGCTCTCTGCGGTGATGTCCGCGATCTTGCCAATACGCTGTTGTGTATCCTTATCAAAAGCTGTACCCTCAATTCTAAAATCATCTAAGCTTAGGCCGAGCGTTGAAAAATCCGAATTCATTTTTTCTTTCAGGGCGGCAGACAAAATTTCTAAATTCGCATCTATTTCAAGGTAAGAAAGTTTAGATTGTGCTAAATGGCTCATTAAGGCCTGGGGAAGACGAGATAAGATCAATGCCTTCGCATCTGCAGTCGTATATTCATCTCTTGAACCTATAATGTCTTTAAAGAGCAGCAAAGGGTCTGAAATTTGCATGGAATAATTGCCGTACATGCCCAGCTCTACCGGGAGTTTGTATTCAGGATCCATGTATTTTACCGGTGAGGCCGTGCCCCAGGCTTGGTTTACTGTAACTGCCTTGCGGTAAAAATACACATGCGCCTTGTGCTCACTTTCAAAAAAGGTCCTGATCTTTAATAAGGATGTGATAAACGGATGGTTGTCTGTACTCAGGTTCCATAAACCCTCTTCGGTGATAACGGAGGTGATTTTCCCTTCGTATACCAAAATGCAGCCCTGTCCGGGGCTCACCAGTAGCTTGCTCGAATCTTTGATCTCCGAAGTAGGAACAGGAAATTTGTAAAGCAGCAGTTCTGGCTGCTGATTTTCCCATTCTATAACTGTACTGAGCTGTCTTTTTAAAAAATCACCTAGTCCCATAATTATTCTAATTTTTTAGTACTTGTCACTTTACCATTGGCATCCAATGTCATAAAGGTATTGCTGTTCATCACGGCTAAGTAGCCTCCTTTGTAGGCAAACATTTGATCCACACTTTCTCCTTTTTTCAAATCCGTTGTCCATTCAATGGCTCCTGTGCCACTATTTAGCTGTTGTATTTTAGCCGGACTCGCCGGGTTTGCATCTGCATTGATACTGATCAATACCGAATTTCCATTGTTCAGCAAAACCTTGGGTGCAAAATATTTTCTGCCTGGGGTAAGGTCTTTCCAGCTGATAATACGTCCATCTTGTTCGTCGTCATTGCCAATCAGCTCTTTTAAGAAAGGCGATCGGTCTGTAAAGATCCCGGAACCGCCATAATTTTTATGCCACCTTGCATTTTCTATGACATCCTTAGGCCCCGGGCCATTGTCCTTATAGGTAACCTGGATCAGTTGCCTCAACTCTCCAGGAAAATCATCACTGGCCGAAGTAAAAAGATGAATGGTTTTTGTTTTGGCTTCTTTCCCTAAGCTACCGGGACTAACAACAGCCTCGTAAAATGCATCTTTACTATAGAGTTTTTTTACCAGTGGGTAATAGTAAAGGGTTTGTCCGTCATTGGTAAATAAAACCAGTCCGTCGCCCTTCTCTTCGTAAACAAATTCCATAGTGGCTACCCCAACCTGTAGCTCGGGCATGGCGCTAAAAAATGCTTTGCCGGCATCACTTACTTTTAAAGTAGACTGATCCAGCTTCAACAACTTGGTTTTGTCGGCTACAATGTAAATGTTGCCATCACTAAAAGTCCTCCATTTAACGTCCGTTCCCGACATGTCGTCATCGCCAATTTTTTCTTCTCCAAGTTTTTTTAGTTCCACATCGTAAAAGGTAAGGTAGATCCCGTTTCTTGTTTTGGTTGGATCGGAATGGTAGCTGCGGTCTTCTACCACTAGAATGGTGGGCTTCGAATCTCCCGGTTTGAGAAAGGGGAGGGCATTGTACCTGCTGTTAGAGAAGATTTCCTCTTGTTTATCCTCCGATTCGCTTACCGTATTATTGGTAGAAACAGAAGGCCTAGAACTCAGCAGACCAGAAAGCACATTAAAAATAACGATGACCATGATGAAAACCCCGGCCAGCACTGAAACTATGCGTACAGTTTTCTTATTTCCCTCATCAAAAGCGGGCGTGTTCCTGTGGTTATAATTGTGGTTGTAGTTGATGGTTACATCATCATTATCCAGGTAATATTCAGTCTGACAGTTGTTGCAACGGAAAAAATCCGGCTTCAGTTCTGTTTTTGCGGTGCTTCCGCATTGCGGACATTTGAGTACTTTAATTTCTTTGGCCATGTAAGGTAGAGCAGGTTTTACTTAGTAACATCAATAATGGGTCAAATGTTTATACGCTTACCAGCTGCTGCCGGCACCACCTCCTCCGGAAGAACCACCGCTACTGCTGCTCCTGCTGCTGGATGAAGACGAGCTGCTACTGGATGAGGAGGAGCGACTGGAAGAAGATCCACCAGAGGAAGTCGAAATCCTCGCAATCGTAAATTCAGCTTTATCCCTAAAATTGCAATTGCTGCAAATAGAAAGCTTATAGCCAAGCCCCTCTGCTGATGTGGTGGCAGTCTTAACAATCTGACTGCTTTTAAATTTCATGGTTTGGAAATGGCATTCCGGACATTCAGTTGCTTTAGATTTTAAATTTCTGTAATCCAGTACCAGTTTCTCTGTACAATGTAAGCAAGTCCATACGTCGTAGTCTACAGATTCAATGCGTTCTTCAGCTTTTTGTCCGTTCGATAAATAGGCATCATCCTTATCTTCCGATAAACGCTGCATTTCTTTTTTACAGTCAATGCAGGTAACAGGTGTATCCCTTAACAATTGTTGTCGCATTGTATAGTTGTTCCAATAGGATTTAAAAAAGGGGTAAGGGAAAATGCGGTTTGCCCATTCCATATAAGCATGGGTTTCCTGCCATTTTAAGTACTGATCGTGGTTACTTTGGTCTTTTAAAGCGCTGGATAACCGCTTGTCCAGGATCCAGAAATGAACCTGGATATACACCAGCAAAAACAGGTACAGGATGATAATTTGTCTGATTTCAATCCAGGAGATGGGGAAATAAACATTTAGAAACGTAATGCCCGCTACGGGAACAACAATCAAAAACCAAAGCTGGGGGTTTGCCCATCCGTTTTTATACCGCCTGGCACTGAGGTCATTCGCAACTCTTTTGCTGATGGCATAATATAAAATGAAAATGATTAAAGTGATCCAGCCACCTATGCTTCCGCGGCGTTCTTCTACAGGAGCCTGAGCAACAGCCTGCTGCATCGTTTCCGGAGCTACAATCGGTGCTGAAACAACTTCCTGTGGAAGTGATGAATTTAAAGGAACTGTATCTGTGAATACAGGAATTGCTCCCGAATGGTTGTCTACTGAAGGGGCAGGGGGCGCCTGATCACCTTTTGTCCTAAGATGTTTGATGACGGCATCCACACCTTCCGTGATTGCCCGGTTATAATCTCCGTTTTTGGCATGTGGTACCATATATTGCTGCTGGATCTGGAAACAGGTTACATCGGGAAGCACGCCTTCCAGTCCGTAGCCGGTTTCAAATTCCATCCTTCGCTGGTCTTCCACCATCAAGATCAGCAGGCCGTTATCTTTCTCTTTATCGCCAATTTTCCAGGTATTGAACAGTTCATGTGCAAAGACCTTGGGCACGTTTTCCCCAATCGTCTTTACAAAAACCACATCAATATGGGCAATGCCTTCGTCATCCAGGGTTGCTAATTTTCCATTTAACGCAGCTACAGTAGCCGGTGTAAGTAAACTGTCCGGGTTACTTACATAACTTTCATTAAGTGTTTTGGGATCAGGAATGGCGCTTAAATAATCTGCTGGTTTTGGCGCTTGCCTGCAGCTAAACAGAAGGGTAAAGGCGAGTAAAAAAAATAGATACGTTGCTTTTTGCATGTACAAAAAACACCAGTATGTTAAACATTGTTTAAATATTATTCAGCCAGGTCTTAAACAATTGTACAATTGTTTCTTCAGAGAAAGGCTTGGTCACAAAATCGTCCATTCCTGCTTCCAGGCACTTTTCCTTTTCGCCCTTTACATTGCCGGCGGTCAATGCAATAATGGGGATATGCCTGTCGGTTTCCATGGCCCTGATAATTTTTGTGGCTTCATATCCATTCATCAGCGGCATTTGGATGTCCATTAAAATCAGGTCGGCCTGTTCATACAGCGCTAAGGCCTCTTCACCATTATTGGCTTCCAATACTGATCCATGAGGAATGATTCTTTTGATCATGGTTTTAGCCAGCAGTTTATTGATCATGTTGTCTTCCACAACGAGAATGGTGACTTCTTCAGACTGTATCTTAAAGCTGACCTGGTTCAGTTTTTGAGGCTTCAACACTTTATCGCCAGCCTCAGCAGGTAGTTTTATATCGAAAAAGAAGCAGCTTCCTTTATCCGGAGCACTTTCCAGTTGTAGTTTACTACCCATCAGGCTCAGCAACTTATTGGAAATGGTAAGTCCTAACCCTGTGCCACCATACTTCTTTGTCGTCGAGGCATCTTCCTGCGCAAAAGCATCGAAAATTTTAGCCTGTTTGTCTTTTTTAATCCCAATACCAGTATCCTTCACCTCAAACCTTAACAAGAGTTCTGCAGCGCTAATTTCGCTCAAGGCGCTTATTTTGAGTTCAATTTCACCCTTGGGTGTAAATTTAATGGCATTACCCAATAAATTAACCAGAATTTGCTTCAGTCTAACCGGGTCGGTATTCACAAAGCGGGGCAAATCTACCGGAATATTAAGCAGTACTTTCAAGTCTTTGGCCTGGGCCTGATAACTGAGCATATCTACAACCTCACTGCAGAGCTCAAATAAGTCAGCGCGTTCAATGTCAAGTTCCAGTTTCCCCGCTTCAATTTTAGAAAAATCAAGGATATCGTTTATGATGCTGAGTAACGTGCCGGCAGACTGGTTTACAATGGAGAGGTATTGGTGCTGTATGGCATTTAAGGTACTTTTAAGCAGCAGGTCGGTAAATCCGATAATTCCATTTAAGGGTGTGCGGATTTCATGGCTCATGTTGGCCAGGAATTCAGATTTCGCTACATTGGCTTGTTCAGCGTGTATTTTGGCACGCTGAAGTTCGTTCCGCCGTTGTACACTTTCATTAATGTCCTGGAATGTTCCGTAGATTTTTTTGCAAATGCCCTCTTTAAATTCAGGTGTACCTATTGTTCTTACCCAGGTCATGGTACCCTGGGCTGTTTGCAACTGCACCTCCATATCATAGGATTTTCCATGTTCCAGCGCCTCATTAATCGCATTGATGATCCTCACTTTATCTTCCGGAGGGTAGAATTCAATTGCTTTTTCAAAAACGGGCTTATAATCATCTTCAACACCATGGATCATTTTCGTCACAGAAGACCAAAAAATCTTCTGCCCTATCACATCAACTTCCCAGGTTCCTATACGGGCAATCTTATTGGTTACTTCCAGCATTTCCTGGGTATGCTTCAAATCTGTTTCCAGTCTGTGTCTCTCTGTTATGTCTACCGCATTTCCAATTACGTACTGATTTTTATAGGCATCTTTTTCCAGCACATTATTAAACAATAAGATCAGCAGTGATCCGTCCCTGCGCTGGGCGTGCATTAAACCACTGGCCTTTCCATCCCGTAGTAGCATGCTCATGTATTTTCTAAAGTCTTCTATATATGCCGGAAGGATGATGTCAGAAAGATTACGTCCAATCAGCTCCTGCGGTGCATAACCCAGCAGGGTTGCTCCGGAGGTATTCACGGTAATGAGTTTTCCACTGAGGTCATGGGTACACATCAGTCCCTGCGAATTTTCAAAAAATGCACGGAACCGGCTTTCAGAACTATAAAGTAAAGCCTCTCTTTCCTTCTCTGGTGTAACATCCCGTCCAATGCAGAATAAAAATCCAGTTTCCGGCTCCGGGGTAGTTACCCATTGGATAGATTTGTAAGTCCCGTCTTTGCACCTTGTTCTGAGCAAAAGGTTAATTGCGGGTGTTCCCTTTGCAAACTCTTCCAGTTGTGCTGCGGCGATAGCCACATCTTCCGGGTGCAGTAAGGTATGAAAGGTATTGTGAAGCAGAAATTCCTCGTCCCATCCCAGTATTTTCTCAAATGCCGGATTAATTTGCTTGAAAAAACCATCATTGGAAGCAACACATATCAGGTCATTTGAAAGCTGAAAAAGCTTTTCGAAATGTACCTGCGCTCCAGAAGCTGGCTGATTGTTCATAAGTTTGGTTAGAAAAGTTGATAATGCAATATACTAATTGTAAAGGATTTTGGTTTTATTTTTAGTGAAAGACATTCAGACAGATCTTTATCTTAAACATTCTGGTGATGGACTTGTTTAATAAATCTCAATAATTATTTAAACAGGAAGCTGCGCAATATGGAAATCAAGAATTACTATTCGGGGACAAGCGGTTTACTGCTCCCTGTAAGGAACAAACTTTCCTATCCGGAGGAATTTAAAGCTAAAAGCAGGTTATGTTTTTATAGTTCCATGATGAACAGTATCGAAATCAACAGTTCATTTTATAAAGTACCTATGGCTGCTACCGTAAAAAAATGGAGTGCCGAAGTACCAGTGGGTTTTAAGTTTACATTTAAACTTTTCAGAGAAATCACCCATAATAAAGGCCTTGCGTTTGATCCAGATTTGTTAAAAAACTTCATGGATGTCATTTCTAATGCGGCTGAAAAGAAAGGTTGCCTGCTCGTCCAGTTTCCGCCAAGTGTAAGGATTGGAAATATAAAACAACTGGCTTTCCTAATGGATAAGCTTGTTGAATTTGATCCGGAAAGGCAATGGAACGTAGCTATGGAATTTCGTCATGGCTCACTTTACCAGCAGGATGTGTACAATTTACTGGAAGAGCATCAAATAGGGATGGTTATTCAGGATAAGCCGCCTGCAATTACACCCATTATGGAGACTGAACTTCCCTTTGTTTATCTTCGTTTTCATGGCCCAGGCGGAAGTTACAGGGGAAGTTACGAAACGGAGTTGTTGGAAGAATATGCAGATTACATCAGGAATTGGCTGGATGATGGCAAAACGGTTTATACCTATTTTAACAATACGATGGGAGAGGCCGTATCAAACCTGTTTACCTTGCAGGATTTGTTAAGGGAAAAAAGCATTGCAGAATAGTGCAATGCTTTTTTTATAGCTAGTCGTCTTGTCGCAATTGTTTCGTGATGCCGATTATTTTTTGACCTTCTTCATCTACAAACACTTTAGCAGGACTGAGACTGACATATCTTCCATCTTCATGTGGACGGGCCTCACCAACTTGCAGGCCTACAACTTTTCCAGACTTGGTGTATCGGGCTTCGAGTTGCGTCGCACATCTTCCGTACTCACCCACAGGGATGGCCAGTATGCCTTCAAAATCATTGGCATCAAATAACCGAAGGAGCTCATCCTGATACTGGCGCTCAAAATAGCGGGTATAATATTCCTGAGATTCGCCTGTTTCTACCTGTTTGATAAACAAAAAGAGCTTGCGTTTAAAAAGCTTTAAGTCGTCTAATAAAAATTCGTGTAAGTTTTGGTATTCACCATCGGCAATTTCTTTGGAGAGAAAAATCTTGTCTTGCATAGCTTTAGATTAAGGTTTAATAGTCATATGATGAATAACCAACAGCGCTGTGAAATTGTTTTTTCTCGAGGTCAGATCTCTTCAGCCTACTTGTAATGCTATCCTTACATTGTTTGTATGTGTAAGAGATGGGATATCTTGTCAAAGATTATCTGATCCGCTTAAAGGCCTAATTTAAAAGTTCGTTGACTTTATTGTATAAAGTTTCACTTCGAAGGTTGGTGGCCACAACTTTGCCCCGGCTGTCTATCAATACATTTTGTGGAATGGCCCGGATGTCATAAAGTGCTGCAGCTGGTTCTTTCCAACCTTTCAGGCTCGAAACATGATGCCAGGGCATGCCGTCTTTCTCTATCGCGGTTTTCCATTTAACAGCGTCATCATCCAGGGAAACACTCAACACCGTAAATCCTTTGTCCTTAAATGCATTGAAGGCTTTCACAACATTGGGGTTTTCCTTTCTGCAAGGGCCGCACCAGCTCGCCCAAAAATCAACCAGCGTGTATTTGTTCTGACCGATTACTTCCTTCAAGCTGAGCTGTTTGCCCTCAGGAGTAGTGGAAACGAAATCTTTATAAAGCTGTCCCGTCATTTTACCCTTAGCCGCAAGGAGCCTTTCTCCAAGTTGCTTTCCCAGGGGACTTGCTTTAAGTTCCGGGCTCAATTTGGTGTAAAATGGATATGTCGCTTCATAATTGGCAAGTCTTCCGGGCGAATTTTTATCTAAATAATACAGTGAGACATACGATGCAGGATGTTCCGTCGCAAACTGGTGAATCGCTGTTCTCTTCGAAAGATTATAAGCATCAAATCCCGACATCAAACGGGTAAAGTAAGCTTTTTTTTCTTCACCCTCCGGCATGTTCTTAAAGGTAATTAGTCCGCCAAAGAACCTATCGTCCTCCGGTCTCAGCTTCTTTGCCAATTGTTCGTGCTCCAGAGACAATTTTGTGCCGCTGATAGCGGCATAACGCAGAGAATCTTTAGCCAGCACGCGAATTGTTCCCTCCGATAAGAAAACGTCGATTTTGTCACCTACATCTTCTGTTCCGAAGCTGATCTTAGCTACCGTTGGCGAACTGATTTGCCCCGCAAACCTGAAAGCCCCTTGTCGAATTGCGATGCTATCGGTTTTTTTTACCTCTGCATCAGTATAAAATAATTTCAGGAATTTGCCTTCTTGCCTGGCATTCACCTTACCTTCCAGGATAAAATTTTGTGATTGTGAGCGGCTTGCCAGGGGTAAGATCGACAAGCCCAGGATAACGATTTGTTTTAAATTCATCTTTTATTTTTTTATTTTCAATGGTCAGATGGAGCCTTTGATGATTAACATCATCATTGCCCTGTGTGCTTAATGATGATGTTAATCATGTCCTGTTCATATTTACTTGTTTTAGTTGACAGCGCGCCAGTTAAAGTCTTTCACTTTCAACAGGTCAGTCCAGGTGCTATTCTCTTGTAAAATCAGCTCTACGGTATTGGGATTGGTGCCCAAAGCAAACCTGCGTAAAGTTCCTTTTTTGGCAGTATTGTAGGTTGCTATATAGATGCTATTGGATATGGGGTCAATTTGCGTATCAAACTTGAGCATGGTAATTTGATCGTTGTCTGTAACCGTGAGGCGATAAAACCTTTCATTCCCCGGATTGTAATCATAAGCGTAAAGGTTGCTGCCTACAGCATAAATGATCACTGTTCGGTTAGAAGAGAAAGCATAGAAATTAGCTTTATCGAAATCAACCGCAATGGGTAATACCGTATAGGCATCACGTGTAACTGGTGCTGCGCCACTGGCGTAAAATTTATAAATATGGTGTACATTGGCACCATCTTTCATAATCGCGAAAGAATTGCCATTGGTAGAACCACCATCTGTATTCCGTGTGTTCTCTGCATAAACCAGTTGTCTTCCTGTAGCAGCCTGATTCCAGGAGAATTTGGCGCCCGCGGCATCTGCAAGTGCAACAGATGGCGTAGACAAACCAAAACTGCTATAATTCATAAAACGCTGGTTCTTTGTATCATACCACATCAGGGAAGTCATGTTAAGTGTTGAATACAATAAATATGGTGCCGCTGGCAGGCGTTCTCCCTGCACTGAGACCCTGTTTATAGGATTGTTATAAAAGTCTCCTCCGTTAATGATCAGGAAAGTAGTGAAGATGTCACCACCTTTAGTTAACATCGCACGATAAAGCGTGCTCCCTACCTGCCCGGCAGCATTACGTATTTGTGGCGCTACGGCAATGGGATGTAAAGTTTCAGCAGGGATGGATTCAGACATGTATAAGAGTCTGCTAAAATTATTGCCTGTAGTTGCCTTCATGGTAATGCGGTCAAAATAATACGATCCATCACCGGTAAATGCCCATAGCCTCATGTAAGCCGCGTCTCCACCGGTATGCAGAAAACTCAGGGGTTGACGCAATCGTGGCAATCCGCTGTCTGATAAAATATGTTTCAGGTGGAGGGTATCACTCAGCATAGACAGCATTTCTGCTTCTGCGTACCCCTGTTCATCTTCACCCATTAATAAAAGACCGCGTGAAAAAGCGGTACCAATTGTCAGTTTTGAATTGGCAACCCATACTACACCTGTTTTCTTGTCCAGTACACGATAATATAAGTCATGGGGAACAGGTTCCAGATGAACCGGGTATTCCAGGTTCCGGCTTCGGCCAATGGTGTCGGTAAAAACACTTCCATTGCGCAAAATCCAACGGTACTGGTAGCGTGAAGGATCCGACTCATCCAGGCTTGCTAAAATGTTCGGATTGATGCGTAAGGTGTCAATATCACGCAATAGGGTATAGGTTGTATTTACACCAGATATCTTTAATTCATTGATATCCTGATAATCATAGTTTCCGTCATCTTTTTTGCAGGAAAAGCTGCAGAAGAGGCTCAGCAAAACTAAAGTATATTGATAGATTTTCATAAGTTGCACAGTATTTTGGTAATGATTGATTTTTTGAAAATTAAGGAGCAGGAACATATGGTACGCCGATGTAAGAAGTCCATGGTACGGAACCCATCCACATCAAACGCCCATCTTTTTCGAGTACAGGATTTCCCGCATTGTAACGTTCAATCAGCACTTTTTCTCCATCCTTGTAGACCAGATTCATTCGGGCACTAGGCATGGTGGCGGTACTGGCAAAGTCTTCGTATTTTACACCCGTATACTGCTCCAAAAAGGCCATTTTTTCCTTGCTGAAAACACCTAAAAGGCCTGATTCCCGGTTTACGGGCTGAATGGAACCCGACCATACCGCAGGCTGCACCATAATGTCATTGATCCTCAAGGTATGCAGGCTCGCATCAAATTCAGGTACAATAGTTCCTGCAGCTAATGAAGGGATCGCATCCCATTCCGGAAAAGACAACTCGAACTGTGGTGTTGCGATTAGCCTGAGACCAAGGGTTTTTTCCACCAGTTCCAAATCAGGCGTACGTTTTAATTTAACGATCACATTGGTAGATACAGCGCCGGCCGGAATGGTCCACTCTTGCTGCACAGCATCATAATGCTGCCCTAAAATTGCCGTGGTCGAATCCGGATTAACTTCCACCCGAAATGTCCTGGGGTAATCTTTTACCGGACCTGTGATCATCACTTTCACGGAAAAATCAACTGCGCTTTTGTTGATGCGTATAAACTCTACTTTACTAAAAGGTTGGAAAGGCCAGTTCAGCACAGATCCATATGACAGGCCATCTTGTACCGCAAAGTATACCCCTTCGCGGCCTTCATATCCCATTATTTCTTTTTTGCAGCTCCATAAGCTAACTGTTAAGAAGGAAAGGGCGATAACTACTACTAATTTTTTCATACTACAATTGCTTAATTTTTTAATTTCTTTGTGAAGTTTCACTATCCGGCAGCGGAACGACATAATTATTTAAGGACATTGTTTTTGTTCCTGTTAATGCGGCATGATTGGGAATGGTTGTCTGGGCATTTCGCTTGTAAAAAAAGAACTGCTGGCCTTCTCCCATGGTCTCTTTTCTGAATTCATTGCCAATCGCCGTTTTTAATGCAGCATTATCCGCTGGATTCAGGCTTAAGCTATTGCGGCTCGTTCGCACCATATTCAGATAGCTAATTCCCTGTGCCAAATTAGGCTGCGCTTCGGCGGCAATGAGCAGTACTTCACTGAGGCGGATGAGGGGGATCATATACCTGCCTGGCGTGTTAATGATATCAAGGTATTTTATGTTGGTGAGCGCTGTAACCGTTCCGGATGACAAATTTTGCCAGGCTCTTCTCCTGTAATCATTGGCATCATCGTAAAGGGCGGTTAAGCGGGTAGCCGTTACATCTGCCCCGGTAAAGGACAATTTACTGGTTACCGCAAGATTTACATTAAACAAGTTGTTGTACATCTGCACACGGTTAATGTCGTATACGGCAAACATCACTTCTGTAGAAAAAAGCATGTCCGGCTTGTCGCCGCTCGTGGCGTTGGCAGCAGTTACATAGGGAAACACTATTTTTCCTGGCGCCTGTATTTCCGCCAGCAAAGTCTCTGCCTGAATCAATGCATTGGCCTTGTTGCCCTGCCAGAGGTAAGCACGTGCCAAAAGGGCCTTCGCCGCATAATAGTTCAGTCTGTACTGACGATAATAAAGGTCATTTTTACCAGCGGGGTTATTGGTATTCCTTACCCCATCAGTACGGATGGGATCGGTATTTTCCATCAAAGAAAGCGCAGCATTTAAGTCTGCTGTGATTTTTTGCATCACCTGTTCAGAATTTGAAAGCGGGGCAACGCCGAAGCCTGCTTCCGACATATAAGGAATGGCTGCCTTGAGCTTATTTTCTTCAGAATAAATGGGACCAAACAACCTAAGCATATCCAGGTGAAAGAATGCCCTAAGGGCAAGTGCTTCGCCTTTAACAATCCCATAATAAGGCTCAGGCAAGGTTTCACTGGGCGCGTTTCCGCATTTTTCCAGGATCACATTGCAGTTGGCAATCAACTCATAAGCTTTGCGCCAGGCATTGTCAAAGGTTGCTTTGGTATTTGCAGCGGTGTATACAAACGTAGTTCTTTCATAATAGACATGGGTAGTACCGGGTGTATAATAGTTTCCGGACATCGCATCTAATGTGCCGGCGGTCATCTCCTGTCCGTACAAGGCCCTGTTTGCCATTTCTACATATACACCGTTAAGTGCTTTAATATAGCCTTCCTTATCGGCAAAGAGCTGGTCTTCTCCTATGCGGTCATTGGGTTTTACTTCTACCCATTTGCTGCATGAAAGCGAAAGGAGGCTGAACAGGAAACAAAGGTGTATTTTATATATTGATTTCATAAAGGTATGGGGTTGAATTAAAAACGAACTGCTGCAGAGAAGGAAACCGATCGTGCGAAAGGATAATCAATACCCCGTTCGTTCTTGATCGTAGAAATGTTAAAAATGTCATTCATGTAAGCCCTGAACGTGATGGAAGATGCGCGGATGGTTTTTAGCCAGGCCGCACTGGTGGTTTCATAACCGAGGGAAAAAGATTCCCCGATCAGCGTATTGTTGTCTGCTACAAAGCGTGATGACATGGGCGTAAGCTCGGTGGTTGAGATCGCTTTAAACTTTGCGTTGTCTCCCGGCTGCTTCCAGCGGTCGTACAAAGCCCGGCGATCCTGGTTTAACATCACCCCGGTTGAGGAGATGTTTTCCACTTTTTCATAGAGGGTTTGCATAAAAGCCTGTCCACCTACACGGTACCTCAAACTCAGCTGTGCAGAGAAGCCCTTATAAAGGAAACTCGTTCCCAATACACCTTCCAGCTTTGGATCGCTATTCCCTACAATTACTTCATCCTGATAGTTGTGTACAAATGTTTGCTCCCCGTTTTTATTCAGGAAAATTTCACGTCCGGTAGCTGGATCGATGCCTTTTGAGCGCACTGCCCATAGATCTGAAGGACTTCCACCGTCGTAATAACGGAGCAGGTTCCTGCTTTTATTCGTGGTGTTGAAACTGTTCAGCTGGTTCCCGATTTTTCGATACTCCGCTTTCAGTTGACGCATATTCAGATTGACACGCCAGTTCAGTTGTTTGCCCCTCAACACTGCATAATCTGTAATTACAGTAAAACCTTTGGTGATCTGCTCGCCAAGGTTTTGCGCCACCCTGGTCACCCCGGTAGAAGAAGGCAGGGCTACATACACCAATAATGGATCTGTAGTTTTTACAAAATAATCTCCCGTAAACCGCAGTCGGTTATCAAGTATAGTCAGGTTTAAACCGACATTGCGGTCCAGCGTAGTTTGCCATTTCAGGTTTTTGTTACCCATATTACTGAGAATCGTGCTGGCACCAAAAGGGTTGCGGTTTTCATTGTTGTATTTGTAAACGCGCATGGAAATGTAATCGTTAAAATTTTGGTTGGCCGGATTACCTATGGATCCTCGTAATTTGAGCTCATTCAACCAGCTAAAGTTTCCATCTTTCAGGAAAGCTTCATTATGGATGTTCCAGCCTAGTCCGACAGACCAGATGTTTGAAAACTGCCTGGCAGAACCAAAGACAGATGAACCATCAGACCTTATTGTGGCATCCAGTAAAAAGCGCTGGTCATAAGCATACCCTGCATTCATGAAGAAACTGGCACCGCGGCGTTTAGACTCCACGTATTCAGCACGTCTGCCCACCACGTATCCAAGGGCGAAATTAGGATTGCTAAATTCGTCATCTGTGAAACCGCTAACCCCAAAGATGCTTTCCCGGCTGATTGCCTGTTCCATTCTGGTACCCAATACGGCATTTACCATGTGCTTTTCCGCGAAAAGTTTACCGAAAGTCAGGCTAAAGTCTCCATCATAATTCAGGTTTTTTCCATTGTATTCATAATAAGTCCCTTTCTGAAAGGCATCTACATTTTCAAATTCTGTATTAAATGGAGAACGGAAAAGAACATCCTGGTTGCTAAAACTACGGATACTGAAACGGCCGCGGGCACGTAGCGATTCTATGATACGCCACTCTAATTCCGTATTGTTGGTAAAGCCCAGTGTTCCTTCTTTGTTAATGTTAAGGTTGCTTTGGTTGTACAGCGGACTGTAGATTGGTGCCAGCGTGGGATTTGCGTAGTACTTAAAATCTTCAAGTACCTTGAGCACGTTGCCCTGTGCATCATATTTCCTGTAATAAGGATTGGCCCTTGAGAAAGTAGAGAAGGGGATGGCTTCCTGGTCGGACTGCGTATTGTCAATACTCAGGGAATTGTTTACCGAGATCTTTCCTTTTCTGTAGAGCAGGCGAATATTTCCGTTGGTGGCTTGCCTGTCCGATCCTTTCATTACCCCTTTAGTAATTCCATAATTAAAAGAGGTGCTATACCGAAGGCTGGCATCGCCACCTTCGGCAAAAATAGAATGTCTTTGAGATAACGCAACGCGCAATGGTTCTGATGTCCAGTCCGTGTTTACACCCCTGCGCACTTCTTTAAGGCGATTGAAGTAAACGGCCTCACTTTCGAGGTTATTTCCTAGAATGATGTTTCCGGCAGGGGTAAGCGCGCCATAAGAACGCGATAACAGTTCAAACTGTAACTTTTCTTCAGCATTCATCAGGTTGTAATCGGTAAGGTCTGCAAAGCTAACCGTAGAGTTGAGGGTATAGTTTAAGCGCAGCTGCCCTGGTGTAGGTCTTTTTGTTTCAATGACCACCACACCATTTGCCGCTTTAGATCCATAAATGGCAGTTGCCGACGCGTCTTTTAACACCGTAATGCTTTCCACACGGTCCATACTCAGGTCACTAATGAGCCTCAACGTGCTCTCAAAGCCATCCAGTATAAATAATGGCTGGTTTGGATTAGATGAGAATTCATCGGTCAATCCGATGACGCTGCTCTTTCCTCTTATTTCGATGTCGGGCAGGCGGTTAGGATTAGAGCCAAATTGGTTATTGTCAATGATCGCAAAAGAAGGGTCAAGTGTTTTAAGGCTCTGTAATATATTTTGGTTACCGATCATTTGTAAATCTTTTACCGTATACCTTGCCGAAGAACCTGTAAAATCTTTGCGTTCCCTTTGATAGATTCCTGTCACCACAAGTTCATCCATTCCTGCTTCATCCGGTTGTAGATCTACATCAATGCTCTCCTGCTTTTGGTAGGGGATTTCTAATGTTTTCATGCCCACGTAACTAAATACCAGAATTTGCTTTTTGGCAGAAAGGGGGATTGTGATACGGTATTGCCCTTTTGTATTGCTCCCGGCAGTTAAGGGAGTACCTTTCAGCCTAACCGTTGCGCCGATCAAAAGCTCCTTGGTTTCCGCATGACGGACTGTGCCCGAGATGACTTGTTGCTGGATTACGGCGGCAGGTTCGGGTGTAGTTTTGGCAGCTTTCCTGCTGGACAATGAAATGGTTTTGTCTTCTATCGCATATTCCAGGGGTTGGTTTTCTGTCACCTTCTCCAGAAACTGGGTTAAAGGCATATTTTGGGCGTCAATAGTAACGGGCTTGCTAGCCTCAAACAGTTTTTTTGTGCCGAAAACCGTATAGCCACTTTGTTTCCTAATGGCTTCTACAACTTTAGCAAAGGGTATATTTCGCCCCTTAAGTGTGATCTGTTGTGAATAGCTTGCTGCGCTTACGGACATAAATCCAGTAAGCATTAAGCATATGATGGTCTTCATCACTCTTGATAAGTAAATTTTAATCATTAATTTTAACGTTGGTTTGGTTGGTGCAATAAAGCTGATACAATTTTTTTGACTGCGGGCCAATCAGACTTTTTGGGGAGAGGATGGCAGTCCTTTCCCTTTTTTGTGCTGTCGCAGTGGGTTTAGGTTTAGTAGATTTTAGGGCATGTTTCTTTTCTGGTTTATGGGTTAGTATTCTGTTTTTTTTCTCCTTTTATAATGAGCTTCCTTCTGGAAATGTCCAGTTTGTAGTCAATTCCGGCAACATCCAGCAAACGCAGCACGAGGTTGATTTTTTGGTTTCGGTAGGCATCTCCGGTCAATTCTTCTTCCGGGATCCGACCTTCATAAACCACATCAAGGTCATACCATCTTCCAATGTCATTCATCGTTTCTTCAAATGTTTTACCATCGAAACTGAATTTTCCGTCGCGCCAGGCCGTATAATTACCTGCGGTTACCTGCAATACTTTTGTGCTGTTTTTTGAAGTCAGGGCTTGTTCATTTGGTGCCAGTATATATTTTTTGGTTTGATCAGTCACCAATACCTTGCCTTCTACAAGGGTAGTTTTACTGTCAGCTTGTTGCGGATAGGCATTCATGTTAAATTGGGTGCCCAAAACCTCTACCTGTTGCCTGCTTCCAGCTACCCTGAAAGGGATTTTTTTGCCTTTTTTATCGAAAGACGACTTGACGTGGAAATAAGCTTCGCCGGTAAGTTGGACAATCCTGGCATCCTCCGCAAATTTTGAAGGGTATTTTATAGTGGACTCGGCATTGAGCCAAACATCAGTGCCATCTGGCAGGGTAATGCTATACGTACCGCCCCTGGGGGTGTGTAGTGTAACTAAGGTGTTCGCGTCGCCCATTTCGGCCGGATCAATATTTTCTATGGGAACGCCATTGGCGTACGTGATCTTTTCTCCAGCTACTATGCCGGTTTGGGTATTGCTTAGATTGATGGTTCTTCCATCTGCTAAGGTAAGTGTGGCTTTATTTGTTCCAGGTTCAATACCGGTTTGTGTGAATTCAGAATGTTTAACTGTGCCTTTATTTTGGAGTGTTAGCCAGGCAGCAACTGCAATCATTACTACTGCGGCTATTGCCGCGGCCATCCGGAGGTTCCATCTAAACAATTTAGTACGGGCTGGCTGCGGTTCCGCAATTTTTAGCATTAGGCCAGTTAATATACGTGATTTAACTGCTTCATGCGTTTCTATTTCTTTTGTTGGGATTACTGCTTGCAGGTCATCATGGCCATTGTACCAATCCATTAAGCTTTGCATCTCCCCGGGAGAGATGGTGCCGTTATTAAATTTGTAGGTTAGATGTGCGATGTATTCGGAGTTCTCAGACATTATTATTCTTGTTCTATTGGTATAGACAGAGAAATTTCCGGTGAGGGTGAGTGTTGTTTGTTTTTTTTAGAAATTGTAAATAAAAAGCAGGATTGCCAGCATTTTTAGCTTGCCACCAAGATCTTTGTTGGCTTTTTTAAGGTGACTTTTAACAGTATTTTCTGATAAATTGAGTGTTTCGGCAATTTCTTTATTTGAAAGGCCTTCCTGACGGCTTAATTTAAAAACGATTTGGCATTGTTTAGGTAGTGCGTTGATGGATTGGTCAATTTGTTGTTGCAATTCACGAATAATGAACTGCCTTTCTGGGGAAAGGGTATTGATGTCTTCAACAGGCACAAAGGTTTCATATCTTATGCGCTCGCGATGGCGGCGGTCCAGTACATTAAATGCCTGGTTGCGTATGGCGCGTGCCAGGTAATTAGAGAGCTCAACTTTTGACAAAGAAAAATCCTGACGCAGTTTCCAAAGCTTGCAAAGCACATCCTGTACGCATTCTTCTGCTTCTTCCTGATTTCCTAAACGGTTAAAGGCCACCACCAGCATCTTGTCCCAGTAGCGCTCGTAAATTTCGGTCAATACCCGCTCGTCACCACTTTGCATCAGTTGGACTAGCGCCTGATCCCCATATGCCTTATACTGCTCCATACAAAAGGTCCCTCAAAGGCAAATATATGATAAACTATATAATTCCAGCATCCCTTTGCAGCACAAAGATACCAGCAAGACAGCAGCATAGTACCAGCTTTAAGTTGAAAGGTGTTTGTCAGCGGGTTGGTATAGTGTTGAATGGTGTACAAACCTCGCAATACCCAGCCAATCTAAAGCCAATAACTTTTAACCTGGATCCCAATTCATTTTGGGTAGGCAAGCGCTCTACTGGCGCGGCACTGCAGGTGCAAAATCCTCTCCCGACAGTGCCAGTTGGATACCTGCATCCTTGCAAAAATGACATCTCAAATTTGGCGAGGGTTCGGCATCTACTTCAAGGTTTCCTGCTGGAGGTTCGTGATCATATTTTGCCCATGCCTTCAGGTATTTACTTTGATTGAGATAAGCCTCGAATAATTCTCGAGATGGGAAATTTCCGAACCATAGATGTTTGCTTTTCATCGTTAGATAAAGTTGTGAGCTAAAATCAGGAATAATAAATCACGTTGTTGTGATATTTTTCAATAATAGTTAACTTCGCTTTGATTTAAATGGTTATGGCGAGTTTAATTAATGTTATCATCCCCTTAGAAATTTTTTTGATGAGTTTAATAGTCTGATTAACAAATCGGCAATGCATGTTTATATCAAAACAAGAGTTGGACAACGCGTTACCTTAAAGAAAGTCAAAAGGAGGGAAGATTTTTTGTTAGAGGCAGGTGAACGTTATTACTCGGCCTATATCACTTCGGTGGAATTTCTTAAGGAAAGGGATGGCGATATATTTGATGAGGAGTTTTGCGTTCATGCCATCGAATTGCGTGGCGGAAGGTCTACACCAGATGAAGTTGAAAACCTGAGCTTAAGGGTGATCTCAAAAACACCGGATAAGAACATTAAGAGTTTCGTGAATAAATTACAGCAGCACCTTAAAAAAAGCGGCGACTATGGGGTAGGTGTGGGAAGTGGAGGGTTATACAGCAAAACGTTTTATAATCGTGAACAAATAGTGGGCAAGACCTTGTGGTTCGATTTTGAAAGGAAATTCCGACCGTTACAGATTGATTAAAAGGAAAGCAGGCTATAACCTTTTTTGCAGACCTATGGCACAGGTACCTGTTTGATGATCGGCGGTTAGCTGGCTTTTTTTGATTTTATCTCGGCATCTAATGATTTGAACCTTAAGTAAATTGGGAGAAATCCGATAAAAACGGTAATAGAGGGAATAAACAAAGCTATGTTGTCTTTTTTGTAATAAAAATAAAATGCGGCTGCAAGTATAAATGGCCAAAGGATACAGACACCGATGAGCAGGCCTTTGAAAAAATCCCTTTGTTTGGTCAGTGTTTTCAGATCTTGTGAATTGGATAGGTTGTTGGATGTCATTTTCTTTCGGTTGGATTAGTGGTTGAAACTTGCTTGTCTGCTATAGTTACTCCACTAAGGTGTACGATGAGAACGAAAATAGTAAATATATTTTATATCACAAATATGTGATATAATTGTTTGGGATTTAATTTATGACAGCTCTTTATTTCTGTGCTTTAACTTTGGAAGGGTTTTATATTTTTATAGAATCTGTCCGGCCCATAGATATCAGAGGATATCTTTGACGGTGGCTGAAAAAATCGCAAATTGCAGCAAAGTTGATTCAAATGGCAAGAAAAGTTACAGATGGCCCGTTTAGGAACAAGGAGCGCACGAAGGCGAACCTGATCACTGCTCTGGGGAAAATCCTGAAAAAAGATGGTTTTTCCGGACTTAGCATCAGCAGGGTTGCTGATGTGGCAAAGGTAGATAGGAGGCTGATCTATGACTATTTCGGTAGCCTCGAGGGATTAGTTAAGGAGTATCTTAATGCCAACGACTATTGGAAGATCAGTCCCGAGGAAGTCGGAGATATGGTGGAGACCAGCAAAGCGGATGCTGGAAAGACGCTTGCCTACAATGTACTGGAGAACCAGTTTGACAGTCTGATCAACAATGAGGAGATGCGCCGGATCATTACCTGGGGGCTTAGCGAGAAGTTGCCGATTTTGAAAGAGCTTGATTTGAAACGTGAGGATATAGGTAATCAGGTGCTGAGCGAGGTCTTCGATAGGCATTTTGAAGGAAGCGATAAAAACTTCAGGGCGATGTATGCATTATTGATGGGAGGGGTGTATTACCTTACTCTCCATGCCAAGATGCAGGAGAACCCTTTTTGCGGAATAGACTTGCAGCAAGCTTCGGGTCAGGAAGAGATCAAAAAGGCGCTCAGGCAGTTTATTGAACTTGCCTACGCTTAATGGTGTATGAGGTTTGGTTTCCAGCTTATAGGCCTCGATTTGACTGGTTTTCTTATCAATATAGAATTTTACAAAGTTTGCCATGTAGGATGTATTGGGGCTATGGTCTATACTGCCATAAAGGGACTCGCCCTCAAAATAAAGGGCATCTTTTTCCATAGAGATATATTCATCCAGTCCAGCTGTCTGGAATTTTTGGTCTTCCAGCTGAAATTTAGAGGTGATGCTACTTTCCTTTACCGGAAGTACAATAGAGGACAGATCAAATTTTTGGGAATTACACGATTGTAAGAACATATTCATTACAAGGAAGGACAAAATGATTAGGGCTGATGGTCCGCTTTTTAACATTGAAATATTTTTAGGTTTTTGGGAACTTACCAATGGATGATAATGCTCCATAAATTAAAATTGTCAACCTGTTGCATGATGCAACTTAACTACACCTGCGAGCTACCCGGCAAATATATCACATATTTGTGATATTTGTCTATTTTGTTAGCTTTGCTTTAATGATAGCCAGGGCAACCGAAATTGATGCAGAGATGCGGCCTGCGCTTTCAATGAATAAAATTAACAAACCAATGAAAGGTTAGGGAATTGCATGTTATTGTGCTGCTCAAAATCCTGGAGGACATAGGAGATGAAAAAAATGTGGATATGGATTGGTATAGTGTTGCTGGTTGCTGTTGGAATATATGTTTTTTTTCCAGGTGACAAACTCATTTTAGAAAGGAATGATGAAGCTTTGTCCGCCAATTATTCAGCTTTCCAAGAAATTAATGAGCAATATAGATCGGATATCTTCGAAGTAAGTTTGGTTGCCAGGGTAGTGGTTTCCAGCGCTGCGTCTCCGAATCCTATTCGTATTTTTTCATCAGTCAATGACCAACTGATTCTAGATTGTGATGCAAACGTTGATGAAAATACAAAGTTTGATACCCGTTACTATAAAATTGATAAAGCAGGCACAGTCACTGATTCTCTTTATGTTGCTTACCAGGGTTATTCCGAACAGTTTATTGACGACTTCATGGTTTACACGAGTGAGAAGGACGCCTACTATAATACCTGGCCGCTTGACTGTGATACTACCCGTCATCAAGTGGTTGAGCTGAATGCCGATTTGAGCTGGGAGGATGGAAGGTTGGAAGCCAAGGTTAAAGCAGTAAAGGCAAGTGCGAAATATTTTTTTTTCAGCACAGCATTAAAAGAAGGTGTTTGGTACCGACAAGTTTACTTTTATGCTGATCAGAAATGGTATTTGCTATGGCAGAAAACGCCGGGTTACACTGAGGTGCTGGATGAGGATAATGCTCGTAGATACCGTAACGTTGTTTTTCGCAGTGGAGAGGTAAGTTTTGAAATTCCAAAAGATGTAAAGCTTCTGCATTTTCATCAGCAGGAAAAAATTAAATATTATCACGTGGTTGGCGGTGGACATGGTGGTTTCAGTGCATACAATTGGCGGGGACTGGGATTTTTTGAAACCAGTATTGCAGGCAGGGTTTTTGAATTTATGGTTCCTAAACTAGTGGTGGAAAAAGAGAAGCACAATGGGTATAAACCAAGCCTATACACTGTGAGTGAACCTGGTTCTTCCACTAAACTTTATCATCCTGCCTTCTATCACTCACCAAATGGTTTTTCATTCTATGCTCCAGAGGCGAAGGAGTTGTTTTTAATTCGGATAAAGTGATGGATATTGAAATCCCGCCTTTTATCAGATAGCAAAAATTGAACGCATCATAAGGGGAAGGTTTAGAACTGATTAGCTAATGTTGGTTAGTGCATATTACTGTCTATGGTGAGGCCTAACACGGGAACCACCAATGCATAAGATAAAGTTTTCCCTTCTTGAGGAACTGGATAAGGACATAAGCTTACCTACGTTTTGTAATGCCACCCAGACTGGTCGGGGTTTCTGGAGAGATTTGCTCAAAAAAGAAATGGCGTTAAGCATGATATCTAAAGGTTATCGGTTATAAGTTCCTTGTTGAATATGATGTTGACAACGCTAAGCCCAAAAGTTATCAGAACAGTCAAATATAACAATTTTTTATATCACGTTATTGTGATTAATTATCCCTAAATTTGATTTTTCCAAAAAAGGATGCTATGGGGAATTCTGGGTAAAAGCCCTGTTTTTTGCCATATTAACGCAGGAAACAAGAGGAGCTACTATGCTCATAACCCCTTTGGATTGCGCTATTTTGATCGGAAAAAATAATGGTGGGGAATTATCAAGGAAATATTTTTTAATATTGGCCTTGATCTTTAGTAAATTAGGATAGGATATTGGGATATGTCAGATTACAGCAAGCATACCGATCAGGAATTAGTGTCCCTTTTAAGGGATGGTAATTATGCTGCCTTTGAAATCATATATTCCAATCATAAAACAAAAATAGCCCAGCGCCTTTTCCGGTTACTTAAGTCATGGGACTTGGTGGAAGATGTTTTGCAGGAACTTTTCATCAGACTTTGGAAAAACAGGGAAATAATTGATGCTGAGAAATCAATTGAGGCTTACCTCTCCCGGATTGCGACAAATCTGGTTAATGATTATTTTCGGGGTATAGCCAAGGACCAAAAATTAGCAGAGGAATTGTGGCGTCGGGTTTCAGAACTCTACAATCCATTTGACGACATCCCCCAAACCAAAGCGGATCACGAGCTATTCCGTGTGATAGAGAAGCTTCCCGAGCAGCGAAAAAAAGTGTTTCTGCTGTGCAAGATGGAAAGAAAAAGTTACGCAGAGGTAAGCAAGCTTTTACAGATTTCCGAGGCTGCCGTAAATGATCATATTACCAAAGCCAACAGATTTTTAAAAGACAACTACGATAAAGCTATCCCATTTGCTGTCGTTTTATTCTTATATCATTTTCTCGATTAGATTTTATTCTACTGATAATAAGTTGATTATATTGTTTTTAAATTTTTATTCCTAAGTACAACTATTGGTTCTGTAACCAGTTGCGTAATACTATCAAAAACAATAATTTTTTACAATTTAATCAAAACCACGCATGACTAAACAACCAATGACACCAACGGGTGTAGAAGACAAAATCGAAGAAGTCTATCTTTTATCAGCACCAGATCTACTAGCAGAAGCTAATGCTATTCAAGCGGATTTTAAAGGATGGGTAGCAGACAACTTTATCTTAAGTTCCAGCCAGGAAGACTATCTAGACAATCTGAATGATAGGATTTCTACTTATTTTGGATCTCAATGTTCTATCTGCTTTACAAACAAGTTGCCAATCATATTAATTTATCCAGGACCACCATCAGGAGATTATTCGAAATGGACCGGATCATCAAATACGCTTGATGTAAAATCAGAGGGTGGTGCCGAACCTGTAGCTACGGGGACGCTCACGTTCGAGTTCACTTACACTACATAAAGTATAAGAGCAATTTCCAGGCCCGGTAAGTAAGCTCTTTACTTATCGGGCTTTGGTATAATGAGCCATCATCTTCAAAGGTGATTGTATCTACCTCAGTGTTTCTATAGGACCTCTTCATAGTTTTATGGATTTTATCTGTCTGTTAATGAACGAATTATTGAAATTTTGAATTTTTATTGTAAATTACAGCTATTGGTTTTGAGACCATCTGCGTAATACCAATAAAACAGCTGTGGAAAATTATCACGATATCAAGGAACTCTTTGCCAAGTACCTGGACAATAGTATTAGGAGGGAAGAGTATGACGCCCTGTTGCGGTACTTTGGAAAGCAAGAAGACGATGGGGAATTGCATAGGCTTGTTGTAGAGGCATTATCAACCAATACTCTGGAATATGATCGCGAACGATTAGCTGAAGTGGTGGATACGGTCCAGCTTCGATTGCGCGAAAAGCTACAGCCTGGAAAAACTACTCTTGTAAAATTATGGCCTCGCATTGCGGTCGCCGCTGCAATAGCGGTAGTGGTTTTCGGTGCGGGATTATTTTACATCAACCAAAAATCTCAGGATAAATCTAAAATAGCGGTTTACCAAAAGGACATTGAGCCTGCTGGTAATAAGGCGTATTTAACCCTTGCTAATGGAAAACGTATTGCGCTTGATGATGCGGCTAACGGCAGCATTGCCACCCAGTCCCATGTCCAGGTTTCTAAAACTGCAGATGGACAGCTGGTCTATACGTCGGGCAACGGTTCAACTACAAATCTACCTCTGGAATACAATACGCTTGAAACTCCAAATGGGGGAAAGTTTGAAATCATGCTCCCTGATGGAACCCATGTTTGGATGAATGCAGGTTCAAGACTGAAATATCCTGTTTCTTTTGCGTCTTTGAAAGAACGGAGGATTGAATTGCAGGGTGAAGCGTATTTTCAGGTAGCGCATAACAGGGCGATGCCGTTCCGGGTTTCTTCATCCGGTCAGACGGTTGAGGTATTGGGAACGCATTTTAATGTCAATGCTTATTCGGAAGAAAAAGTGGTGAAGACTACGCTCCTGGAAGGTTCGGTGAAGGTAAAGGATAACCATAGCCAAAACTTTAAAATATTAAAGCCTGGTGAGCAGGCATCATTGGTTGATGATAAGCTACAGGTTTCAAAGGCAGATACGGAGCAGGCAGTGGCATGGAAAAACGGGGACTTCGTTTTTGCGGGTGAAGATTTAAAAACGGTCATGCGTGAGGTGTCCAGGTGGTATGATGTGGATGTAGAATATAAGCGGAACGTGAATGTGAACGGTATTTTCAGTGCCTTTCCAAGGACGATGAAACTCTCTCAGCTGTTAAAGGCGCTGGAGGCGAACCAGGGGATTCACTTTAAGATGGAAGGAAGGAGGGTTTTGGTTATGCCTTAAAACTTTTTAAGGTTGGCCGGAACAAGAACGGAGGCGTTGGAAGCGCCCCCGATCGGATGTCTAGTCAATCGGAACATAATGCTACTAACACAATTTCAACAACTAAACTAAACAAACAAATGTATAAATTTTACTATACAAATGGGTATGGTGTAACCAACTATATCCGAAAGTCCATGGCTTGTCTGTGGCAGATAATGTGGAATCCCGGTATCAGAAAATGGCTTATGAGGGTAAACCTGACATGTTTGATCTTATTAATTGCATTTATGCAGATTTCCTTTGCGGCTAATGCGCAGAAGATTTCTTTGTTCAAAAAGAATGCACTGCTTACGGAGGTTTTTAGGGAACTGAAGAAACAGAGTGGTTACGGTTTCATGATCAATAGGGAACAAGTTAAGATGGCAAAGCCAGTGACCATTAATAGCAATGGCGATGACCTTGAAAAGGTCTTGGATAAGTGCTTTGAGGGGCAGCCGTTTACCTATAAGCTGGAAGGGAAGATGATTGTGGTGGTGGATACGAAGCCTGAACAGGTTAAAACAGAGAAGCTTAATATTGATGTTAAAGGACGTGCTTTTGATGAATACGGTAGGCCTTTGGTTGGCGCTACGGTAGTGATAAAGGGAACAGAGCGAAGAGTAACTACAAATGCAAATGGAGAGTTTACATTTAATAATGTAGATGAGAAAGCCATATTGGTTATTTCTTATGTCGGGTATGAGAGCAGAGAAATACTTGCTTCAACAGATTTGAGCAATATAAAACTGACTGTTAGTACCGATAAGCTCGAGGAGGTCTCGGTAGTTTCGACGGGATATCAAAGCATTCCCAAAGAAAGGGCGACAGGCGCCTTTACTCAAATTGACAATAAAACACTTAACCGAAATGTTGGTGTAAATATCTTAGACAGATTAGAAGGAGTTACGAGTGGGTTAATATTAAACAGAAATCTGCCAACGCAGGGAGGCGCAAACAATTCTAAAATTTCTATTCGTGGACGTAGTACCTTGTTTGCAACACCGGAACCGTTAATTATTTTGGATGGTTTTCCATATGAGGGCGGGATTGATCAGATCAATCCTGCCGATGTACAATCAATCACTGTACTAAAAGATGCGGCTGCAGCCTCCATTTGGGGAACCAGAGCGGGCAATGGTGTAATCGTCATCACTTCGAAAACAGGAAAGAAGAATCAACCACTTGCAATTGGCGTTTCATCAACCCTAACTGTTACGGATAAACCAGACTTATACTACCAGCCACAAATTTCATCTTCTGATTATATTGATTTAGAGCAATTTCTGTATGGAAAAGGTTATTATACAGGTACATTGAGTAATGTTTTCTCTCCTGTTTCGTCGGCGGTTGCTATTTTGAGTAAAGGACAAGCTGATGCTACTGCACAATTAAATGCACTAAAAGCGCACGATGTTCGGGCAGATTTGGAACGTTATGCTTACAGGCAAGCAGTGTATCAGCAATATCAGCTAAACTTAAGTGGAGGAAGCGAAAATCAATGGTATTATTTATCGGGAGGATATGATAAAAATCTGGAAAATTTAATAACAGACAGCTATGATCGATTAACCCTAAATGCAAGAAATACTTACGCTTTGCTAAAAGGCAGGTTGAAAATCTTTGGTGATATTGGATTTAATTCCAGTAAAACTTACAGTAAGGCAGATCCATATAATCCAAATACCCCTTATGATCGTTTAGCTGACGAAAATGGCAATGCTCTTTCAGTGATAAATATCTCAACTTTAAGTGATGCCTATACAGATGTAGCAGGCAATGGAAAACTTCTGGATTGGAAATATAGACCTAAAGACGAATTCATATCAAATACCCTCAACCAGGTGATGCAGTATAAAATCAATATGGGCGTAGATTTTGAGATCTTAAAGGGTTTAAATTTAGCAGGAAGCTATCAGTATTTAAGAGAGAACTCTGATTCTGATAGAGATTATCCGCTAAGTAGTTTTTATACAAGAAACTTAATCAACAGGTATTCTACAATTACAAACAACACCGTAAGCAGAGTTATAGAACTTGGTGATATTTTAGAGCAGGCCAATACCAAAACAATTTCCAAAATCGGAAGGGTACAATTAAATTTTAACAAGGTCATTGCCACTGACCATGAAATTAATGCTATTGCAGGTTTTGAAGGAGCGGATACCAGGAGTAACTATAGAACACAAACTTTGTATGGTTATGATCCAAGTACGCAATTAAACAATAATGGCAAAATAAACCCTTTAATGAGCTATCCGTATTTTTACGATCAAAGCTCAAGTTCTCAAATTTCTACAGCACCTGGTGCTGGGGGGCGTATAAATATAGCTGAATCGTTTTATACAAACGCTTCTTATTCCTTCAAAAAACGCTATATTTTATCCGGCAGTGCAAGGAGAGATCGCTCCAATCTCTTCGGTGTGAATACCAATCAGAAGGGTGTACCGTTATGGTCAGCTGGATTGGCTTGGATCATTAACAGTGAAAGTTTTTACAATATAAGCTGGCTTCCATCCTTAAAACTGCGTGGAACCTATGGTTATAGTGGGAATGTAGATAAATCTGTTTCTGGGTTACTCACTGCCAGAAAAATTGGATTAACCAACGAATGGGGAAGCCTATACTCAGATATACTAAATCCACCAAATCCAGATTTACGGTGGGAAAAAGTAAAAAATTGGAACGTTGGTATTGATTATGCTTTAAAAAGTAACAGGATAAATGGAAGTATCGATTTATATCAGAAGGACGCTTTTGATTTGATTGGCAATAGCCCAATAGCTATGCAATCTGGTATTACCCAATTTAGAGGTAATAGTGCAGATCTGAGAACAAAAGGCATAGATGTTTTATTAAACTCAAAAAATATCACAGGTGAATTTCAATGGGGATCAACTGTTCTTTTTAATTACAATACAGACAAAGTTACCAGCTACAAAGCTAAGCAAACCTCAAATAATACTATTGTAAGACAAAACTTTAATAATCCCTTGGAAGGTTACCCATATTATGCTGTTTATAGTTTCCCATCTGCGGGATTGGATGCTATCGGCGCGCCCCAGGGCTATTTGAATGGAACTATTAGCAAAAACTATACGGCAATATTGAATCTTCTAGACCCCAGCCAAATTATATACCACGGCTCTGCATCCCCGAAATATTTTGGTAGCCTCATCAATACCTTCAACTACAGAAATTTTGAGCTATCCATAAATTTAACATATAAATTTGATTATTATTTCAGAAGGACAAAGGTATTTTATGGCGCATTTAGTAATGACTATTCAGTGCTGGGTAGCTATGATCAACGATGGCAGAGTGCAGGTGACGAGTTAACAACCAAAATACCTGCCTTAGTGTATCCCGAAGTGCCTTCGTTGGGAACATTTTTCCAAAACAGTTCAGATTTAGTGGAAAGGGCAGATCAAATTCGATTGCAGGATATTCGACTTTCATACCAGCTGACAGGTCGCTTACTGTCTAAGCTTCCATTCAAAAGTATAAGCGCCTTTTCATACGTAAAAAATATTGGAATACTTTGGAGGAAAAATGATCTAGATATTGATCCAGACTATGGCACAAGTACCAACCCTCAGCCTTTAAGTGTTTCATTTGGTATTAACCTAAACCTTTAATGTAAAAGTCATGAATAAAATATATACAATATTAATTATATGCTCTCTTTTTGGTTGTACAAAAAAACTCGATCTAAAACCGGATAGTACTTTAGTAGTACCAAAAACAGTTGAAGACTTTGAGAATCTTCTGGATAATTCTACAATCATGAATGCGTCACCAGGTTTAGCTCAAATGTCAGCTGATGAATATTATATTCCAACATTAGCAAACTTTCAGTCACTTGGAAATCCAATTACTAGATCCACATACATTTGGCAAAAGGATATATTCGAAGGACAAAACAAGATTTCTGACTGGACTATTCCATATGCCCAGATTTTTTACGCCAATAGTGTGATTGATGAGTTGGATAGACAAGGGATTTCAGATGATATAGAAAAGCAACGTGTAAAGGGTTGGGGATTATTCGTGAGGGCTTATGCATTCTATACATTAGCAAGCATTTATTCAAAAGCTTATGATGCAGGATCAGCATCTACAGATGCCGGAATTCCACTAAAATTGACATCTGGCATTACACAGTTAGTTAATCGCAGCTCTGTGCAAGAAACATATAATCAGATTATCGCCGATGCTATAGCAGCAGGTGAACTTTTACAAAGAGATATTGTCACTAATAAAAGAAACCGCCCCTCTAAAGTGGCAGCTTATGGACTGTTAGCGAGAGTTTATCTTAGCATGAGAAAGTATGTTGAAGCAGAGGAATATGCAGATAAGGCAATGGCAATATATTCTAATTTGACAGATTATAATACCTTAATTATTAAAACAAGTACATCTTTTACGTATAATAGTGAAGAAGTTTTATACTTCTCTAACATGAGAATAACAACATATTCTCAAACTACATATTCTAGCGGAGCGTTGTACGGAATCGACCCAGTTTTGATTGGGACATATGGTCCAAATGACCTTCGAAAAAATGTATGGTTCCGTCAAAATGCAAATGGTAACTGGACAAGTAAAGGGATAAATAGCGCCGTTACATTTCCATTTACAGGGCTTGCGACTGATGAAGTTTACTTAATTAAAGCAGAATGTTTAGCAAGACGCAACCAAACGTTGGAATCAATGGATTATTTGAATCAATTATTAAAGAAGCGTTGGAATCCAAATGCTACAGGGACAAATATACCTTATCCGAACATCGTAGCGAGTAGTCCGTCAGATGCCCTAGATAGAGTTCTATTGGAACGTCGTAAAGAATTAATATGGAGAAGCATAAGATGGACTGATTTGAAGAGACTAAATTTAGAAGGTCGCAATATAACACTTACAAGAAATATAGGTGGTAACATCTATAGTTTGGAGCCAAATAGCGCCAGATATGTACTCCCAATTCCAGACGATGAAATTGCACTTAGTGGAATAGAGCAGAACGTTCGATAGGTTATTCTGGATCTCCTTTACAAATTAAAAAATATAATGAGAAAATCACATATAATTATAGCTACATTTTTGATGTCAATTATAGCGTCAAAACTTCATGCTCAAACAAACACTATTAAATTAACTGGCTTAATTGATACTTCTTTCATGCGTATGTACCAATGCAAAGAGTTAACCATAAAGATTAAAGAAACCGCTAACGAGAAAGGTGAAGGTGGTGAGGTATTTAAAGCCAAGGTTTCCCCTGACGGACGTTTTAATACTCAAATAAACTCAAAAGATTCATTGGTATATCTCTCATTTGAATTTCAGGATAATGTTGGTTCAGGAGGTTGGAAGGGCTATTATTTTAACATTACGAAAATGCAAGTCTCAACAGGACTAAGCGAACTTTATCTTTTTCAGGTTGGAGATAGTATTAATATCGATTTTAGAGAAAATGGATATATCTTGTTCTCTGGTAAGGGAAGTGAGAAATTAAATTGTCAATGGCAAGTATATAATACTAAAACTATTCAGAATTCTATTTCAATTAGAACATTAGATTTGGAACATGCTGGACACCTTGAACAGGCTACTCTTCTCGAAAATAAAGCTGTCAATATGCAAGTTGCTTTAAGACTAATGATAATAAAAAGCTATCAAGACAAACTTAGCGAGAGAGTTTACAAGCTTTTAAATTTGGATGCAATAGCTTCTGCACAACATAATATTTATCACAAACTTCCCTTTTATCTATGGATATATAAAGAGAAGCAAGACTCGGTAATAGTTAGAAATTACTACTCTTCAATTTTAAAAACAGATTATCCAAGTAATATTGATTCAGTGACTTTGGCACAATCTGGATACTATGCTAACGCAATGCTAAAAAAAGAAATTGCCAGATCAATGTTGTATGAGGATAGTAAAAGAAGTCTAAAGCATTTATCTTTTAACGTTTTGTATAATCGAATGAAGGATAATTATACGGGGCTTTTAAGAGATAAATTGATATACCTTTGTTACGAAACTTTAATAACGAAGTTTTCAGATGAATCTAAATTCTATTTAAAAGATGCATTGGAAACCATTAATAGTGCAAAATACAAACTATTGCTTTCTAAATTAGCTGATCGGCAATACATGGCATATCCTTTTGAATTTTATGATGCCAATGATAAAGTTCATCGGCTAAGCGATTATAAGGGTAAACTACTTATTATAGATTTTTGGTTCACGGGCTGTGTTCCTTGTCAAATGTTAGCGAAAGCAATGCACCCGATATATGAAAAATATAAATCTAATAGTGATATTGTTTTTCTTACGGTTAGTACTGATAAAAAGCCTTTATGGATGGAAAGCGTAAAATCAGGTCTATATACCGCTAAAGGCATGACTAATCTGCACACTAAAGGGCAAGGTTTTGCTAATCCACTAATAGTTAATTATAAATTTAATGGATTTCCAAGACAGCTAATAATAAGTAAAAATGGTGAGTTGATCACGAGTTCACCGCCAAGAGTCGATGTTGGTAAAATGCATGTACAGGCTTTTGAGAAAATTATTGAAGAAAATTTAGCCAAATAAATTTCACTTAATTTCCTAAGTACATAATTAGGGAGCGTGAAACGCTCCCTAACCAAAGTTGAATTTTATTCCTGCCAAGAACCCAGTTCGGAAGAAGAGGTTACAATGTAATTCGAAATACTTGGCTTGTTTCACTAAAAGAAGTAGGAAAACCTGTACCGATAAATATTAACCTACAAGCTCTATCGTCATCGTTTTGGTAACTAAGTATCTCAGGTTCAAAGGAAAGAGGAACGTAATCGTTTCCGATGTGATAATAGACCTGAGTTGCCAACGGTGTTTTATCACTTTACGTGTGCGAAAGCACTTGCTGTAACTAACATAAGAATAGCCACAAGCATTAATTTTAAATTTTTCAAATCTCCATGTGAGGTAAAATCCATACTCAATTGCTTGTAACTAAAGAGTACATTAAAAATATGTATAAACTTTTAAGGCTGTATCCTGCTGAATCCCTTCGGAGGCCTATACATCATAAAATATTAAAAAATCAATCCAAATTTCAATTAAATCTCTTTTAATGCCCATTGTAAAACTCTCAAATGCATTGAATACCTTGCATCCCATTTCTACTCCCTTAAAAAATGACCTTAAAAATATTGCGGTTCCTGTAACGGAAGAAAAAGCAGTTGATCTGTTAACTATAGGAAAGCCCTACGACCGTGTCCTCTTTTTGGCTGACGGCTTTGTTAAGGGTAAATTCTACGAAGAAAGCGGCAAAAAAATCATCGCTCGCATCTATCAGCCTGGGGCCATCTTTACCGACCTGCAAGCGTTTTTTTTACAGGATAAAACTTCCATTACCTTGACCACCATTACCAAATGTAATTTATTGGCGATTAAGCGCGACGATTTACGTAAGCTAACGCAATACCCTGAAATGGATACCCTAAAGAGTACTATTTTTTTACTTGAAAAAGGTATTGACTTTGAAAGAACTAAGATGCTAATGATGAAACCACCCGCCCGGTTTAAGTATTTTGCCGATGTCTATCCTTTTACAGTATTACCCAACAAAATTTGCGCAAATTTTCTGCATATGTACGAAGCGAATTATTGCCGGATCAAAGCCAACTATTTAAGGGGCTGAGGTTGTGCTCGTGGCCAGGCTCCTGAAAATGGAAACACTGGGCTATGATTGATATGCCTCTGTGATGTTTTTGATTAAAAAATTGTTACGTTGAGAAATTAGCTGTGACTAATGTTTTAAGATTTTGTAAGATTTACTTTTGTCCGTCGGGCAGTAGAGCCTTTATGACCCTAATTGTTTACTTAAAATTTTAAAAGATGAACAAAAGATTGCAACTTAACATTTACCTGAAAGGACGTAACCGTGCCTGTCTGGTGTTTAAACGAAATCCTTTTTTGTACAGGATTAACAATTTAATGTATGCGCTCCAGTTTGTGGCCAACATGGAACAGCTAAGTTTGATGATTGCCAGCGGCGCCAGGCAAAACTGTAGTTTTGTGCTGATAGATAGCCGTGGTAAAAAATGGATCCTCTATTTTGAGTTTGAGGCAGAACTGATCTCGTTGAAACTAAACACAGGCTTTGTCTGGAGCGGAGGCCCTGTTGAATTTAGACAGGCTGTGGCCAATTTGACAAAAATGACCGGGTAGCCTTCCGCTTAAACCCCAGGGGCAAATGCCCGGTCAATTACACGCAGCTCAAAACACCTTGCTTACATTTTTGCCGTGTTTTATTTGCTTGCACCTTGTTAGCGCTATTGAGCTGACCGTGCCTTTACAATTTAACATTTAATAAGATGAAGAAGATAACCAAACTGATCTTATCCAACAAGGATGTTCAGGAAATTCTGGGTAAAGGTGAAAGTACGGCCTACCTGCTCATTAGAGAGATAAGAATGAAACGTGGCTTAAAGCCTTACGCCAAAATTAATGTAGAAGAATTTTGCGAGCACACCAACATGAGCCTTGAGCTGGTATTGGAACAACTGCGAAAAATAACATAGCCTAATTCCTTATTTCCCTTTAAATTCATTGAAATCAATTGATTAGTTGTTGACAATTAGGTTGTTACGGATTTGTGATCTACTTTTGTTTCACCATCTGATAGCATCCGGGCTTTCCAGGAAGGAACGGAGATATGATGGAGAACTAACAGATTTATAAATTTAAACAATTGAATTATGGGAATTCAACATTGGGGTGCTTTTGGAGGTTTTGTAAAAAAAACCGGGGCACTAGTGGGGCATTACCTGAATGGACAGAATGTGATTACCGCAGTGCCCCATCCATCTCAGGAGCCACCCAGTACAAAACAACTTGCGCAGCGCGGCAAGTTTGGATTGGTAACGGGCTTTTTAAGTGACCTGAGCGATCTGGTTAAAATCGGTTTTAAAAATTCGCACAAGAGAAAGGAAACTGCCATGAACGCAGCAGTCTCTTACAACCTTAAAAATGCCGTAACTGGCGTAGCGCCGGATTTTGAAATGGATTATGCCAGGGTGGTGTACAGCAAAGGTAAAGTAGACAAGCCCGCAAGTTTTACAGTAGTAGCTGTTGCAAATTCGCGCTTAACCTTGTCCTGGACAGAAAGTGTATTGTCACCTTTTGGCAAATTAACAGATCTGGCCACGTTTGTGGTCTACAATCCGTTGAAAGACATGTTTATGATTGCCCCGGGCGTAGTAGCAAGATCTGTACTAACCTACAACATGGTTTTGCCGCATTCTTTTGCTGGGGCAGATGTGCATGTGTTTATGACATTTGCCGCTGCCGATGGCGAAAGCGTATCGGACAATGTTTACATGGGAACAGTAGAAGTACTGTAGTTTTTCAATTAGGCTGGCGGTTCTGCCAGCCTATTAATTTTATCGTAATGAAATATTTGAGATTAAAAAAGCCTGAGATGATGGCTGTTAAGCTGCCCGCATTACCAGAGGTATGGTTTTTTCTGGGCTTGTTACTCTTGCTTTGGCCTCTGGCGCAAAGCATGGTACAAATGAATGGGGAAATGGTTGGGATCATAGATCCAAACATCTATTTACTGATGATGCTGAGCCTGATGAACTTTCTGGGTTTACTGGGACTATGCTGGTGCTTGTTAAATTGGTGCTGGTCGGCTTTAAACTTAACCCCCTTGAGTCGTTTAGTTGTTCACTTTAAAACTATGGAGGTATGGCAGCAGCTAAGTTTTTATTTTGCATCGTTTGCGCTGCTGTTGCTGGTAGCGGTTGGATGCCTGATCGCAATTTGTTAATTGGCTCTTCAGCTCGAATCGCTTTAACGTCATCCCGAACCGAAGGGAGGGATCTAATAGTAAAACTGGCCTTAAATGAAATTGGTGTACATGAATACAGCAACCGTAACGATGGAAAGCGGGTTGCGGAGTACCAGCACGCAGGCAACTGCCGCAAAGGAGATCCCTGGTGTGCTTGTTTTTGCTCATGGGTATATCAGCAGGCAGGTTATCCTGGTCCAAGGACTGGTTGGTCGCCTGATTTATTTCCTGCCAGACGTTTGCGGAAAAAAGCTATGCCTGCTGATCTGTATGGAATTTATTTTCCTGCGCTGGGCCGAATTGCCCATTGCGGAATCCTGACAAAGCTGAGTGGTGATTGGTGTACAGGCATAGAGGGAAACACGAACCCTGGCGGAAGCAGGGAGGGTGATGGGGTTTATCGCCGGATGCGGCACAAAAGAAGTATCAGCAGGTTTGCTGACTGGACAATTAAATAGTATAGAGATGGCAATATTAAAAAATGGTTTGTTCGGAGAAACAAACGGAAAGCTTGGCGCTGTAGTCACCTATCAGTTGGGGAATAAGGTGGTGGCGCGTACCATTGGTACAACAACTAAGCCCCCAACGGCAAAACAGCTGGCCAACAGGCAGCGCTTCATACTGGTAAATAGGTTTTTGAAACCCATCTTCCCTTTTGTAAAGGTTGGGTTTTCAATGAAAGCTGCAGAGATGAATTTGCATCCCTACAATCTTGCGGTTTCCATGAACATGAAAAACGCCTTAACCGGTAATTATCCTGATGTGGCAATGGATTTTGCTAAAGTACAATTGGCGGCGGGTTTAGTTGGTGTTCCGGAGAACCCAAAGGTGGAGATGCTGGAAGATGCATTGAACTTTACATGGAAACCTGGCCGCACTGAGAGCGATCAGGTGATGCTAATGGCTTATTTTCCGGCCTTAGAAAAGGTGATTTATTTGATGTGGGGCGCCAAAAGGAGCGAAGGTCATCAGCTTTTACCGATACCCGCCCTGTTGATGCAGGAGTATATGGAAACCTATATGGTATTTATTAGGGCAGACAGGCGGGCCATATCAAACAGTATATATACAGGAAGTTTTAACAAGTAATTTACGCATCATGAAAATGTATTTGAAATTTGGGCTCTGGAGTTTGTTTTTCTGCTATGGCTGTGGCATGGTTAAGCGAAATAAAGAGAAAAATGTTTCGGCATCATCTGAGCAGGCAACTGTTAAATTTGAGCAGAAGGAGCAAAATCAGTCGAAAGTAGACTGGCAGCGCAATCTGTTGAATAGAGATTCTGCGGGAATTGAATTCTTAGTGGAGATTTTGCCCTCGGGTCCTTTCAATTATTCGCCTTATAAAGGCTTTGAAGGAACGGCACAGAAGATCATTTATTTCGGAAAAGCAAGCAATGTTTCGTCTTCCTTACTAAACGAGCAGGTTAAAGCGGACCAGAAGGGGAGTTCGCAAAGCCGCTTTCAGGAGAAAAAAGCAGTAAAACAATCAAGTAAAAGAACCGGCAAAGCAGTTGAAAGGACGTATTCCTGGAAATGGATACTTGCTTTACTGCTGCTCCTTGTTGGAATAAGTACATATATCTTTAAAAATTATGGCAATATTGGTAAAAGGAATTTTTGGACACGTAAAGAATAAGGCAGGTGCGCTGGTGGGCTACAGCAGGAATGGAAAAAATGTGATTAGGGCCCATGCGCGGAAGCAGCCTAAGTTAATGACCAGAAAGCAGGAGGTCCATCGCAGCAGGTTTGGGCTGATCCCTAAATTTTTGAGTCCGCTGAGCCAGTTAATTGCTGCGAATTTTAAAACCCGAAAAAAAGGAAGAACGCCGATGAATGCGGCGGTGGCGTATAATTATAAAAACGCAATGGTTTTGGAAGCTGAAAGGTATGCGATTGATTACGCAAAGGTAGTATATGCCAGGGGTACATTGGATGCCGGTTATGCCATAGCTGTAGAAGGGAAAGAAAATATGGCCATCTTTCACTGGCGTTCCGATTGCTGTGCTAAAGATGAGCGGGTAAATTTTGTGGTATACAATCCGGCTAAGGATCTGTTTATGGTAGATGCGGATGTTGTTTTAAAATCAGCTTATACCTATAGTATGCGAATTCCAGAATATTTTAACGGTGATGTGCTGTATTGTTACCTTAATTTTAAATGTGCTACCGGCGCTAAAGTTAGTGACAGCAGCTATGCCGGACAGTTTGTAGCAGGTACGTTTTGATCGGGATATTTTTTCATCTTGTTTTTCAGTAGTTTAACCTGTTTAAACAAGTATTTATGTGAAATTGTTTGCGGGGTGTATAAATTTTCCTACTTTTGCATCCCGCTTCGGAGGAAGGGAAATAGTGAAAGAGGTTAAAGAAGTTGTAATTTGAAAGGCGTGTAAAGAGAGGAACTAAGTTGAGGTTTTGATTTATGAAAGGGGTTTAAAAACGCCGGAAATAAAAAAGTAAAAAAAGCTTGACAGATTGAAAAAGATTCTTACCTTTGCAGTCCCAACAAAAAGGGAGCTAAACGGCGGATGTCGGGAGGCGGATAAAAAAAGATTGAAACGTTGAA